>NZ_JANFYP010000020.1:0-74688 GCF_024460535.1 Blautia sp. MSK.18.38
GAGCAGGAAGCCCCCACTTCAAAATCGTAAGATTTAAGTGGTGGGAGCATGTCACGGTATCCGAAAGGTGAGATTGTTATCTATCTGATCACAGAGTAACTCAGTGGATCGCCATACCGGCTACAAAGAAATACATTACAACAAAATGGCACACACTTCCCAGCATCACAAAGACATGAAATACTTCGTGGGAGCCGAAATTCTTATGCTTCGCATTGAAGATCGGAAGCTTCAACGCATAGATCACACCGCCGATGGTATAGATGATGCCGCCGGCAAGGAGCCATCCGAAGCCTGCACGGGGCAGATTGTGGAAGATCGGAACAAAAGCAAGTACACACAGCCAGCCCATTCCAATGTAGATCACAGAGGAAAGCCATTTTGGGCAGTTGATCCAGCAGCCCTTGAGGATCATTCCGATGATGGCAACGGTCCATACGAGGGCACAGAGGATATAGCCGGTGCGTCCGTGGAGAACAATCAGGCATACAGGAGTGTAGCTGCCGGCGATCATCACGAAGATCATCATGTGATCCATTTTTTTTAGACGGCGGTTCACCTTGGCTGTGGAGCTTACGGAATGATAAAGTGTGCTTGCCAGGTAAAGAAGGATCATGGTAAGGATAAAAACACTTACTGCAAAAACATGGAGAACATCTGCACTTCTGGCCGCCTTCACGATCAGCGGAGTGGCTCCGGCCACGGCAAGAAGCATGCCGATTCCGTGGGTTATGGCGCTTCCCGGATCTTTTAATTTAAATTTCATATAAAAACACCTCCTGCAAAAAAATCTGCTGTTTATATCATATGGACAACTTCAAGATCGGTTCATCAATGACGGATCATTGCGACAGTTTACGATGTAATAATGTAGAAATTGATAAAATAACATGTAGTATTCAAAGCTACATATCAAGTATACGAATACTATACCACTATTATTCAAAAATGCAACCCCTATTTTCGAAAAAAATTTTATCAGGATTTAACAAAGCCTTGTTATGGAATAAACATTCGATCAGTATACTTGTATGCAAACCGTGAAGAGAGGGCATTCATGAACATGCAGTCAGGCAAAATCTGAATGCCCGCTTGATACGATACGGATAATTACAGATAAAGTCGGCCGAAAAAGAAAAATATATGGCGGCGAAGGAGGAAAAAATGGCAGATATAATATACATGAACAGGGAATTATCCTGGCTGAAGTTTAATGAAAGGGTACTTGAGGAGGCTGAGAATCCGGAAAATCCGCTGTGTGAACGTCTCACATTTGCTTCCATCTATCAGAGCAACCTGGATGAATTTTATATGGTACGTGTGGGATCTCTGGTGGATCAGATGCTTCTGGCAAAGGATATCCGTGAAAATAAAACCAATATGACGCCGGAGGAACAGCTGGACGCGATTCTTGCCAGAACAAAAAAACTGAACCGGAAAAGAGATGTGGTTTATGAAGAAATCATGGAAAATCTGGAACAATATGGCATACATATGCTGAATTTCCATAAGATCGAAAAAGAGGATCGCAATTATCTGGAACGCTATTTTGAAGCAGAGGTTGCTCCGGTTATTTCTCCGTCTATCGTCGGAAAAAGACAGCCGTTTCCATTTCTCCGGAATAAGGAGATCTATGCGGTAGTAGTTCTGGAAACAAAAAAAGGAAAAGAAAAGCTGGGTATCATTCCGTGCAGCAGTGCAGGTATCCAGCGTCTGATCCCGGTTCCGGGAAAAACCGGTACCTACATGCTGTCTGAAGAGCTGATCCTTCACTTTGTTTCAAAAATCTTCAAGGGCTATCACATCAAGGCAAAATCCCTGCTTCGTATCACCAGAAATGCGGATATTGACGCAGATGCTCTTTATGATGAAGATCTGGATTACCGTGAGTTTATGGTAGAGCTGATCAAGGCAAGAAAGAAACTGGCGCCGATCCGTCTGGAGCTGTCAAGAGAAATGGACGGAGATGTTGTTGAAACACTTTGCGAGTATCTGGAAGTGGACAAGAATTATGTGTTCCGGGGAGATATACCGCTGGATCTTTCTTTTGTATTCCAGATCCAGGACGGCCTGAGAAAAAGAACAGAGCTTTTTTATGAAAAAAGAATTCCTCAGAAATCGCCTCTGTTTAACAGTCACGAACCGATCCTTGACCAGATCGCGAAAAAGGACCGTTTTCTTTCCTATCCATATGAAAGCATCAAGCCGTTTCTTACAATGCTCCATGAGGCTGCCAATGATGAGGATGTAGTTTCCATTAAGATGACACTCTACCGTGTGGCAAAACAGAGTAAGGTTGTGGAGGCTCTGATCGAAGCAGCAGAAAACGGAAAGGAAGTTTTCGTTCTGGTGGAGCTGAAGGCGCGTTTTGATGAGGAAAACAATATTGGATGGTCCCGGCTCCTGGAGGATGCGGGCTGTCACGTGATCTACGGTCTGGATGGTTATAAGGTACATTCCAAGCTTTGCCAGATCATGAAGAAAAAAGATGGAAATGTGGAATATTATACACAGATCGGAACGGGAAACTACAATGAAAAAACAGCTCGTCTGTATACAGATCTTTCTCTGATGACTGCGGACCCGAAGATCGGTATGGAGGCGGCCAGAGTGTTCCAGGCACTGGCAATGGGAGAAACCGTTGAAGATATGGAGTATCTTCTTGTGGCACCAAGATGTCTTCAGAACAAAGTGCTTGCCATGATCGATGAGGAGATCGAGCATGCGAAGGCCGGAGAACCGGCATATATTGGCTTGAAAATGAATTCTCTGACAGATAAACGTATTATGAGCAAGCTTGTAGAAGCATCCTGTGCAGGAGTACACATTGATATGGTGATCCGTGGTATCTGCTGTCTGATCCCGGGAGTGAAGGGACAGACAGAAAATATCCACATTATCAGTATTGTAGGACGTTTTCTGGAACATTCCCGCATTTATATTTTCGGAACACAGGAGAGAGCAAGGATCTATATTTCCTCTGCGGACTTTATGACAAGAAATACTCTTCGTCGTGTAGAAGTTGCGGCACCTATCGAGGATCCGGATATCCGTATGCAGATCTAGGAAATGTTTGTGACAATGCTCAGTGATAATCGAAAAGCAAGGAGCATGAACAATAAGGGAATTTATAAGATCGAACCATCCGATAATGCTCCGCTTAATTCTCAGGAAGTATTTCTGCAGCAGGCATACGACAATGCGGCTCCTGCGACAGATAAATAAGAGATTTTTATGCATATTTCTCCCAGTTTTTCGCATAATAACCATATGAAAAACAAATAGTTAACATAACATTGACGTACAATGAACAGAAAATACAGGAGGAATTCAGGAAGATGAAAGCAACGGGAATTGTTCGCAGGATCGATGATCTGGGCAGGGTTGTGATTCCAAAAGAGATACGAAAGACACTGCGGATCAAGGAAGGAACGCCACTGGAGATTTTTACAGACAGGGAAGGACAGATCATCCTGAAAAAATATTCGCCCATTGGAGAGCTGAATACGTTTGCTGCGGAATATGCGGAAGCGCTGGTACAGACTACCGGACTGACTGCCTGTATTACAGATCGTGATCAGGTCGTGGCGGCATGCGGCAGCGGAAGCCGGGAACTGGAAGGAAAAGAGATCAGTTCTGATCTGGATGCAGTCATTGCCGGCAGGAAAGGCAGAATGGTCAGTCAGGACAGCAGGGAAAATATATCACTCATTTCCGACGCTATGGATTCATTTTGCCAGAAAATGATACAGCCGATCCTGTGTGCGAGTGACGCCATTGGAGCAGTGATCCTTCTGACTAAAAGTGAAAAAACAGCACTGGGAGACACAGAACGTGCCCTTATCCGCACAGCAGCCGGTTTTCTTGGCAGACAGATGGAGCAGTAAAAGTGCATCAGATGTACAGAAAAATGTGTGCAGATCAAGATATAAACATCAGATGCAGATGCCAGGAGCAGCAGATCAAGGAGGATGCGGACATCGGGAAGGAAAGCAGTGGTATTCTTCCAGAGTCAGATTTGTGATAGTGAGCCAGGAAGCAAGAGGTTTTGTCACATAGCGGATGTGCCATGGCTCGTAAGGGATGCCGGTGATCTCCTCTTTACTTTTGGGGTACCGGAGGATAAAACCATAGAGCGGAGCGTTCTTTTTCAGCCAGCGGCCTTCTCCTGTTGCGGAAAACCTTTCGGAGAGCTCCATATGGATGGAAGGGCAGGATACATCCAGAGCAAGTCCGCTCTGGTGCTCACTTGTTCCTGGCTCTGCAACGAAAGGACTTCCTGTAAAAAGCTCCTTCTGTCGCTGGTAGGAACGATATCCGGAAACTGCCCACAGGTTCAGACCGCATCTGTGACAGGCATGGAAAAGCTGGGAAGCGGCTTTTGCAGCCTGATACTCCAGAAGCCGCTTCGGATCTCCCGGTGCTGCTTCAAATGGAAGTCCGATATCGATAAGATGTTCCGGCACAAAGGCTTCCGGCAGAGGATGCTCCCTGCTGATCAGCCGGGTATAAAATTCTCTGTGCAATAAAAACCCTCCTTTCCTTATCCATAAGCTTATGATAAGAAAGGAGGGTTTATGAATGCTTATTTCTGTTTATCAGAGCTCTTTTTCACTCATTTCTTCCAGGAGAGCCTTCTTCATGTCATAGAGTGACTGGGAGAGATCTACATAAACCTTCTGCGGATTAACGAAACGTCTGGATTCATCCCACAGTGTGTTCTGCTCCTGTTTGCAGTAGTCGCGGAGTTCCATGACAGATGGAGACTTGTAAACGCTCTTACCATCTTTAATTACCGGAACAAGGAGCTCACGGAGTTCGTAGGTTCCGCCAAGAACCTTGGTCTTTTTCCAGGTGTCAACCGGGTCGAAGATCACCATAGTTTCTTCCGGATCGAATTTCTCATCTGCAAGGCAGATCAGATCGGCCTTGATCTTGCCGGTCTTCTTGCTGTAGATACGGTATACAGTCTTGTTGCCCGGGTTGGTAACCTTTTCTGTGTTTTCGGAAAGCTTGATCTTCGGCTGGAAGGCATCGCTGTCAGCGTCCTTTACAGCGGCAAGCTTGTATACGCCGCCGAATGCCGGATTGTTATCGGCTGTGATCAGCTTGGTTCCGACGCCCCAGGAATTGATCTTGGCATCCTGGGCCTTCAGGCTTTCGATAAGATATTCATCAAGATCGCTGGATGCGGAAATGGTAGCATCATCGAAACCGGCAGCAGCCAGCATCTTGTAAGCTTTTTTGGAAAGATATGCAAGATCACCGCTGTCGATACGGATTCCATAGTTCTTCAGCTGGATACCTTCCTCACGCATCTCCTCAAATACACGGATCGCATTGGGAACACCGGATTTCAGGACATCGTAGGTGTCAACCAGAAGAGTACAGGAATTCGGGTAAAGTCTCGCATAGGTCTTAAAGGCTGTGTACTCATCCGGGAAACTCATGATCCAGGAATGAGCATGTGTTCCGAGAACCGGAACGTTAAACATCTGGCCGGTCAGTACGTTGGAAGTACCGGCACATCCGCCGATCACTGCAGCTCTGGCACCGAAGATCCCGGCGTCCGGACCCTGGGCACGGCGAAGACCGAATTCCATGATGGGATCGCCCTTGGCTGCGTGGCATACACGTGCTGCCTTAGTGGCAATAAGACTCTGATGGTTCATAATGTTCAGGATGGCCGTCTCTACAAGCTGAGCTTCCATGATCGGTGCGATAACCTTGACCATTGGCTCTCTCGGGAAGATCACGGTTCCCTCCGGAATTGCGTAGATATCACCGGTGAATCTGAAGTTGCTCAAATACTCAAGGAAATCATCCTCAAAGATGCCAAGACTTCTCAGATAGGTAATGTCTTCTTCTGAGAAACGGAGATTTTCGATGTATTCGATCATCTGCTCCAGTCCTGCACAGATGGCAAAACCGCCATCGCACGGATTGTTGCGGTAGAACATGTCAAAGACAACGGTCTGGTTGGTAGGGTTTTTGAAATATCCCTGCATCATGGTAAGCTCATAGAGGTCCGTGAGCAGAGTAAGGTTATTTGCTCGCATAGCGTTCTCCTTTGGATGCCTCCGGATATTGTGACCGGAGGGAAATACACGGTTGTTTCCGCTCTTTTTATTATACGGCTTATTATAACACAAAGGAGTGGATTGTAAAATTTTTTTTACTGCGTAAACCCGCATATAATAAGGAGTTTTAACAGCAGTTTAAGAAATTTTGAAAAAAAATAAAAAAAATTAAAAAAAGGGGTTGCAATTTCAAAAAAGCTGTTATATAATAACATCCGTCGCAAGCGATAAGGCAAGCGAAAAACAAAACACATAGGGCTATCGCCAAACGGTAAGGCAACGGACTCTGACTCCGTCAGTTCAAGGTTCGAATCCTTGTAGCCCTGCTTCTTAAGTACCTCAGTTACGAGGTACTTTTTTTGTACTCAAAAATAAGAAGATATTCGCAATCCGCTGCGCCCCAAAAAAAACAAGTGCGTTTCTTCCTGCCAAGTGTTACAATAAAGTATAGACAGTATGACAGGAGGCATGAATGAGTTACAGTTTTGAGAGTCGAGTAAGATTCAGTGAGATCGGAGAAGATGGATGTCTGACGCTGCCGGGAGTTCTGGATTATTTTCAGGATTGCTGTACCTTTGAATCCGAGCAGACAGGAGTCGGCATGGAAGTATTAAAGGAACAGAAAAGAGCCTGGGTACTTTCTGCATGGCAGGTGATCGTGAAGCGATATCCGAAGCTTGGTGAAAATATAAAAGTAACAACAATTCCTTATGGATTCCGTGGATTTATCGGAATGCGTAATTTTATTCTTGAGACAATGGATGGTGAGAAGCTGGCATGGGCCAATTCCTACTGGTCCTTTATCAATACAGAAACCGGTCTTCCGGAAAAGCTGACACCGGCAGATACAGATCCCTATAATCTGGGCGAAAAAATAGAGATGGATTATGCACCAAGAAAGATTGCGCTTCCGAAGGAACGGGAAGTGCAGAATGCTTTTTCCGTACAGAAGCATCATCTGGACACCAATCATCATGTGAACAACTGTCAGTATATCCGGATGGCAGCGGATCATCTGCCTGAGGATTTTAAAGTTGGTCAGCTTCGTGTTGAATATAAACGTCAGGCAGTACTGGATAATGTTATCATTCCGGAAGTATATATGACAGAAAATAAAGAAGCTGTAGTTCTCAACGCGGAGGATAAAGAACCTTACGCAGTAGTTGAGTTTACAAAATAAATACAGGCGGTAGAGATTAGTACATCGTTTTTGAAACAACTATACCGTAAAAGGAGGGCGCGCTATGCTTGAAAAATTAAAAGAAGAAGTTTACAGAGCAAATATGGATCTGCCAAAATATGGTCTTGTTACCTTTACATGGGGAAATGTCAGCGGGATCGACAGGGAGCAGGGACTTTTTGTGATTAAGCCAAGTGGTGTGGATTATGACAAGCTGACACCGGAAGACATGGTAGTGGTAGATCTTGATGGAAATAAAGTAGAAGGAAGATACAATCCATCCTCTGATACACCGACACATGCAGTTCTTTACAGAGCGTTTCCGAATATCGGCGGTATCGTACATACCCACTCATCCTGGGCAACAAGCTGGGCGCAGGCAGGCAGATCGATTCCGTGTTATGGAACCACACATGCAGATTACATTTACGGAGAAGTACCATGTGTGCGTAATCTGACCAAAAGAGAGATCGAAGAGGCATATGAGAAGAACACGGGAGTTCTTATTGCTGATTATTTCAAAAACAAAGATTATGAAGCAGTACCGGCTGTGCTGTGTAAGAACCACGGACCTTTTACCTGGGGTAAGGATGCTCATGAGGCAGTTCATAACGCAGTTGTTCTTGAGGAGGTTGCCAAGATGGCATCTCGCTGCGAGCTGATCAATCCGGATGTAAAACCGGCACCGCAGGAGCTTCAGGATAAGCATTACTACAGAAAACATGGTGCAAATGCATATTATGGTCAGGTAGGACAGGAAGACTGATCAGAAGAAAAAACAGTTTGACCCGATGGTGGATCGTCAATATCCGCCTGAGTGGAAATGCCGCGGAACAGTACCGCGGCATTTTTTGTCGAAAAATGCAGAAAATGTCAGATTTGCTGACCTTTAACACAGGTGCCGCCGAAATATATGCTAATGTCAAGAAAAATGCAGAACATTAACACATTTATTAAAATAGGTGGCAGGATGAAAATATACACTTATCAGGGAAAAAAGAACGTTTCCGGAGAAAAAATACGCCAGATGAGGAATATGAAACGGATGTCGCAATCTGCGCTGGCAGCAAAAATGCAGGTGGAAGGAGTGATGCTGGAGCGTGACAGTATCAGCCGGATCGAAGGAGGAGAACGTTTTGTAGCAGATTATGAACTGCGGGTGTTTGCAAAGGTGCTGGGAGTGGATGTGAAGTGGCTGCTGAATGAGCAGTAAATAAGGCAATATTGGATTACAGTTCGCTGGTAATATTCTGCGAAGCGTGTTACTGAAAACGGAGTGAAAAGTAACAATATTGGTCTGAATGGCAGGAATCTGTGTAAACTACTTGATATTTATGTCGGAAACTGCTACAGTATAAAGAAAAAAAGATGGCCGGGAAGTCCTGCGGAGGGCAAACGGTCACGGATAAGAAGATAGAGGCGCGGATTTTATCAGTATTTATGGATGCAAGGCCCTGGCAGGCTGTTCATAAAGAAAGGAAAATCTGCCGAAGTGCTCTGGAAGGCCAGATGACAGGGTGCTGGGATAACGCAGAATATGCGTTGTACTGTCACGGATGTGGAGCGCTATCGGTAGCACTTCGGGAGATCTGCATTTAATATGCTGAATGGAGATTTTCTGACAGGCTATTAGTTAAATAAGGATTATTTAACCGGAGGTGTTCTTAAGAAGAGACAGCCTCCGTTTTTTTGTCCCCGAAAAGGGAGGAGAAAAATGAGTAAAAAAGCAGGAACAGCATTGTCTGTTATGGCAATGGTATTCATGGGCGCACTGGCAAGTCCCCTGACTGTGCTGGCTGCGGATGCGGAGGAGACTTACCAGCCTGCTCTGTATGCAACGATCTGGGCACTGCTTCCACCTCTTGTTGCGATCGTCCTTGCACTGATCACAAAAGAAGTATACAGTTCTCTGTTTGTGGGAATTGTAGTAGGAGCACTGATCTATTCCGGATTTAAATTTGAAGGAACGGTAACACAGATTTTTGAGGGAGGAATCATCAAGGTTCTTTCTGACAGCTATAACGTAGGTATCCTGATCTTCCTGGTAATCCTGGGATCTGTGGTATGTATGATGAACAAGGCCGGCGGCTCCGCCGCATTCGGACGATGGGCCAGCAAAAAGATCCACACGCGTGTGGGTGCAGAGCTTGCAGCGATCATCCTTGGAATCCTGATCTTCATTGACGATTATTTTAACTGCCTGACAGTAGGAAGCGTTATGCGTCCGGTAACTGACAGACATCACGTATCCAGAGCGAAATTTGCATACCTGATCGATGCGACAGCCGCTCCGGTATGTATCATCGCACCGATCTCATCCTGGGCTGCTGCAGTCAGCGGATTCGTAGAGGGACAGGATGGACTTGCGATTTTTGTAAGAACCATCCCGTATAACTTTTACGCGATCCTTACGATTGTAATGATGGTTGGCATGGTACTGATGAAAACCGAGTTTGGTGCCATGAGAACACATGAGATCAATGCTCTGAACGGAGATCTTTATACAACATCTGCAAGACCGTATGAGAATGCAACGGATGATGAGACACCGAATCCGAGAGGAAAGGTGATCGATCTTGTGATCCCGATCGTTATGCTTGTTATCTGCTGTGTCATCAGTATGATCTATACAGGAGGATTTTTCAGCGGAACAGATTTTGTTACCGCATTTTCACAGAGTGATGCCTCTACAGGCCTTGCAATGGGAAGTGCTTTTGGTCTGGTGTTTGCCATTATTTTCTATATGATCCGCCGTGTGATCAATTTCAGAGACTGTATGGGATGCATCCCGGAAGGCTTCAAGGCTATGGTACCGGCGATCATGATCCTGACCTTTGCATGGACACTGAAGGCTATGACAGACTCACTTGGTGCAGCGGTATTCGTAGAAGAAGCAATGCGTTCTGTTGCCGGTGGTATTGAAGTTATCCTTCCGGCCATTATTTTCCTGGTTGGATGTGGACTTGCATTTGCTACAGGTACTTCCTGGGGAACCTTTGGTATCCTGATCCCGATCGTTGTTGCGGTATTTGAGAAATCCAGTCCTGAGATGATGATCATTTCCATGTCCGCCTGCATGGCAGGTGCAGTTTGCGGAGACCACTGCTCACCGATCTCCGATACAACGATCATGGCTTCCGCAGGAGCACAGTGTGATCATGTGACTCACGTTTCCACACAGCTTCCGTATGCGATCCTGGCTGCGGCAGTATCCTTTGTAACTTATATTGTTGCAGGCTTTGTAAAAACAGCATGGATCGCTCTTCCGGTGGGAATCGTGCTGATGCTGATCGTACTTTTTGTCATTAAAATGATGAACCCGATGCCGGTTGAGAAACCAACAGAATAACAGACTGACCCAATGTGGGGCAGATTCCCCCATGAATGTCAAATAAAAGGCAGTGACGGAAAGAAATTTCCGAAGCTGCCTTTTTTGTGCTTTCTATAATAATTCTCTTATGTTATAATGCAGGACAGACAGCAAATAGTAAATGATCATATATAGTTTTAAGGAACAGGAGTAAGAATGATAGAATTAGGTAAAAAACAGAAATTACTGGTTGTAAAAACCGTGGATTTCGGAATATATCTTGGAGAGGACCGAAACGCACCTCAGAATGAGCGGGTGCTTCTTCCGTCCAAACAGGTACCGGAAGGAACCAAAGCAGGTGATGAGATCGAAGTATTCATCTATAAGGATTCCCAGGACAGACTGATCGCAACTACCCGTGAGCCGATGCTTCAGGTAGGACAGACAGCAGTCCTTAAGGTAAAACAGGTCACTAGGATCGGTGCTTTTCTTGACTGGGGACTGGAGAAGGATCTTCTTCTTCCGTATCATGAGCAGACCAACCGGGTCCGTGAAGGCGAGGAGTGCCTGGTAGCTCTTTATGTAGATAAGAGCAGCAGACTCTGTGCAACCATGAAGGTGTATCATTATCTTTCCACCAGAACTCCTTATGTACCGGGAGATTCGGTAAAGGGGCGTGTCTATGAGATCAGTGGGAATTTCGGCGTTTTTGTTGCGGTAGATGATAAATATTCCGCCCTGATCCCGGCACGGGAGGCAACAGGCAAGTACAGACCGGGAGCTATTCTTGATCTTCGTGTCACAGAGGTGAAAGAGGATGGCAAGATGAACGTCAGTGACCGCCAGAAGGCTTACATCCAGATCAATGAGGATGCAGAGAGCGTATTCAGCGTGATCGAGGAATTTGCAGGGGTGCTGCCATTTGATGATCATGCCTCACCGGAAGTCATCAAGAGAGAGTTTGGCCTCAGTAAGAACGCATTCAAGCGTGCAGTCGGTCATCTGATGAAGGAAGGAAAAGTAGAGATCCGTGACAAGAGGATCTACATTAAAAAATAACAAGGTGTTGACCGGCTCCGGATCAGACACGCTCCGGCACGTTCAGAGAAAAGTGCAGAGCGGGGAGGATCCGGAGCCCTGTTTTTTACGATAAGGAGAATAAATTTGGAGTTTACACATTTACATGTCCATACAGAATACAGCCTTCTGGATGGCTCCAATAAGATCAAAGAATATGTAGCCAGAGTAAAAGAGCTGGGTATGGACAGTGCGGCGATCACCGATCATGGCGTTATGTATGGTGTGATCGATTTTTACAGGGCTGCAAGAGAAGCCGGGATCAATCCGATCCTCGGATGTGAGGTTTATGTGGCTCCGGGCTCCCGTTTTGACAGAGAAGTGGGAAGTGGGGATGACCGTTATTATCATCTGGTCCTGCTGGCTGAGAATAATCAGGGATACAGCAACCTGATGAAAATTGTATCCAAGGCATTTGTGGAAGGGTTTTATTACAAGCCACGTGTGGATCTGGAGCTTCTGGAAAAATATCACGAGGGTATCATTGCCTTAAGTGCCTGCCTGGCGGGAGAGGTCGCCAGATATCTTGCACGTGGAATGTATGAGGATGCTAAGATCGCGGCATTACGTTACCAGGATATTTTCGGAAAAGGAAATTTCTTTCTGGAGCTTCAGGATCATGGGATCCCGGAGCAGCAGACTGTAAACCAGCAGCTTCTCCGTATGCACAGAGAGACGGGGATCGATCTGGTTGCCACCAATGATGTGCATTACACTATGGCAGAGGATGCGGAACCACATGATGTTCTTCTTTGTCTGCAGACTCAGAAAAAGCTCAGCGATGAGAACAGAATGCGCTATGAGGGCGGCCAGTATTATGTGAAATCACCGGAGGAGATGGCGAGGCTTTTCCCATATGCGCTGGAAGCGCTGGAAAACACGCACAGGATCGCGGAGAGATGTCATGTGGAGATTGAATTTGGTGTGACCAAGCTGCCGAAATATGATGTGCCGGACGGATTTACCTCCTGGGAATATCTGAACAAGCTTTGCCATGAGGGACTTGAGCAGCGTTATCATCCGGTAACAGAGGAGCTGAAAAAGCGCCTGGATTATGAGCTGTCTACGATCAAAAACATGGGATATGTAGATTACTTTCTCATTGTATGGGATTTTATCAAATATGCCAGGGACAACGATATCATGGTCGGTCCGGGACGAGGCTCTGCCGCAGGAAGCCTGGTTGCCTATACACTTGGGATCACCCAGCTGGACCCGATCCGGTATGATCTGCTCTTTGAACGTTTCCTGAATCCGGAGCGAGTATCCATGCCGGATATCGATGTGGATTTCTGCTTCGAACGGAGACAGGAGGTTATTGATTATGTAAGAAGAAAATATGGTGATGACTGCGTGGTTCAGATCGTTACCTTCGGTACACTGGCAGCCCGCGGTGTCATTCGTGATGTAGGCCGTGTTCTGGATATGCCTTATGCCCAGGTGGACACCATCGCCAAGATGATCCCACAGGAGCTGAATATCACCATTGACAAGGCACTGGGAATGAATCCGGAGTTTCGCAAGGCTTACGAGGAACAGGACGATATCCATCGTCTGATCGATCTGGCAAAACGTCTGGAGGGGCTTCCGAGGCATACCTCCATGCATGCGGCAGGTGTTGTGATCAGCCAGAAGGATGTATCGGAATACGTACCCCTTTCCAGAGCACAGGATGGTTCCATTGTCACGCAGTTTACCATGACAACACTGGAAGAGCTGGGACTTCTGAAAATGGATTTCCTGGGTCTTCGTACCCTGACGGTTATCCAGAATGCTGTGAAAATGGTGGAAAAAAGTACCGGTATGCTTCTGGATATGCAAAAGGTCGACTACAACGACAAAAAGGTACTGGATTCTCTCGGAACAGGACGTACTGACGGCGTGTTCCAGCTGGAGAGTGCCGGAATGAAAAGCTTCATGAAGGAGCTGAAGCCTCAGAGCCTTGAGGACGTGATCGCGGGAATTTCGCTTTACCGTCCGGGTCCCATGGATTTCATTCCGCAGTACATCCGCGGAAAAAACCGTCCGGATACCATCCGTTATGACTGTCCGCAGATGGAGCCGATCCTGAAGCCGACCTATGGCTGTATCGTATACCAGGAGCAGGTTATGCAGATCGTCCGTGAGCTTGCAGGCTACACCCTTGGACGAAGTGACCTGGTGCGCCGTGCCATGTCCAAGAAAAAAGCTTCTGTTATGGCAAAAGAACGCCAGAATTTCGTTTACGGAAATGTCGAAGAGGGAGTACCGGGATGTATTGCCAACGGTATTTCCGAGGAGATCGCAAACAAGATCTACGATGAGATGACAGATTTTGCAAAGTATGCCTTCAATAAGTCTCATGCTGCCGCTTATGCAGTGGTTTCCTACCAGACGGCATATCTCAAATATTACTATCCGGTAGAATTTATGGCTGCACTGATGACATCCGTTGTGGAAATGCCGAACAAGGTTGCCGAGTATATTTCTGTATGCCGCCAGATGGGGATCCGGATCCTTCCGCCGGATATCAATCATGGTGTTTATGGCTTTTCTGTTGACAATGGTTCCATTCGTTATGCACTTTCTGCCATCAAGAGTATCGGCCGTCCGGTAATCGAGGGGATTGTGCGGGAGCGTGAGGAGCACGGAGAATATACCTCCCTGAAAACATTTATTGAGCGAAATATCGACCAGATCAACAAGAGAGTTGTGGAAAATCTGATCAAGGCCGGAGCGCTGGATTGCCTGGAGGGAAACCGGAATCAGAAAATGACGGTTTATACGCAGATTATAGACAGTATCAACCAGGATAAGAAACATACCATGGCGGGACAGCTGAGTCTTTTTGATATTGCGCCTGAAGAAGATAAAAAGGAATTTGAGATCCGTATGCCGCAGGCAGCAGAATATCCGAAGGAGATGATACTGACCTTTGAGAAGGAAGTTCTCGGCATCTATCTCAGCGGTCATCCGCTGGAGCGTTACCGGAATATGATGGAAAAAATGATCTCTGCAAAAACTTCTGATTTTCAGCCGGATGATGAAACAGGGATACCGGAGGTTTACGATAACCAGAAAGTGATCGTGGGTGGAATGATCACGGATAAAACCATAAAATATACAAAGAATAATAAGGTAATGGCGTTCCTTACAGTGGAAGATCTGGTAGGCACCGTGGAGGTTGTGGTATTTCCACGTGATTACGAAAAATGCCAGATGTTCCTGAATGAAGATGCCCGGCTCTTTATTCAGGGAAGAGTATCCGCAGAAGACGACAAAGCCAGCAAGCTGATCCTGGAAAAGGTCCGTCTTTTTGATGATATGCCAAGAGAACTGTGGCTCCAGTTTGAAAGCCGGGAAGAGTACGCAAAAGCCGAGACCGGTCTGGTAGACGATCTGATGGAATCCAGAGGAAACAGCACGGTGGTTATTTATCTCAAAGATGTCAAGGCAATGAAGAAACTTCCCCCTGCTTATCAGGTCCATATCGAGGATTCCTGGCTGGAGCGCATGTGTAAAAAATATGGAAGTTCCAATGTTAAAATTGTGGAGAGAGTATTGAAAAACTTATAAAAATGCTATAAACTATACCCGAATATGTGTATTACAATAGGTTGTTTCATAAGATGGAGGATAACAATATGGCAGAGAACAAAATCAAAACGATCGGCGTTTTGACCAGTGGCGGTGACGCACCTGGAATGAATGCTGCAATCCGTGCTGTTGTCAGAAGAGGATTAAGCAGCGGACTGAACGTAAAGGGAATCTATAAAGGATACAGCGGTCTCTTAAATGAGGAGATCAGAGATATGACAGCAAAGGACGTTTCCGATACGATTGAGCGAGGCGGAACAATTCTTTATACTGCCAGATGTGCAGAGATGAGAACAGAGGAAGGACAGCAGCAGGCTGCAGAGATCTGCAGAAAGCATGGGATCGACGGCCTTGTTGTTATCGGTGGAGACGGATCCTTCGCAGGTGCTCAGAAGCTTGCGAACCTTGGAATCAATACCATTGGCCTGCCGGGAACCATTGACCTTGATATTGCATGTACCGAGTACACCATCGGTTTCGATACTGCTGTAAATACAGCTATGGAAGCTATTGACAAGGTACGTGATACATCCACATCCCATGAGAGATGCAGTATCATCGAGGTTATGGGACGTAACGCCGGATACCTTGCAGTATGGTGCGGTATCGCAAACGGTGCTGAGGATATCCTGATCCCGGAGAAATATGATTACGACGAGCAGAAGCTTATTGACAATATCGTAGAGAGCCGTAAGAAAGGCAAGAAACACCATATCATCGTAAATGCTGAGGGTATCGGCCATTCAGAGGCTATGGCGAAGCGTATCGAGGCTGCAACAGGTATCGAGACACGTGCAACGATCCTTGGTCACATGCAGCGTGGTGGAAGCCCTACATGTAAGGACCGTGTATATGCGTCCATGATGGGTGCTCTTGCAGTAGATCTTCTTGTTGCCGGAAAACGCAGCCGTGTGGTTGGATACCGCCATGGTGAGTTTGTCGATTTCGACATCAATGAGGCTCTTGCAATGCAGAAGAATGTAGATTCCTACATGTGGGAGGTCTGCAATTCTCTTTCTCATAATTACAGAAAATAAAGATATTTATGAACTTAAAAAAAGTTTCAGACGGATTGCATAAACTGAATACGTCACAAATAATTGCCCTCGGCTTTGCGGGGGTGATTTTTGTAGGTGGACTTATTTTGTGGATGCCGTTCTGCAGTGCACCCGGGCAGGCTGTTACCTTCCCGGATGCTGTTTTTACAGCGGCGACCAGCGTATGTGTGACAGGACTTTCCACAGTTGTTATGGCAGTCCAGTGGAGCCCCATTGGAAAAGCGGTTATCCTGTGCCTGATACAGATCGGCGGGATCGGACTGATCGCACTGGCGAATATGATATTCATCAGCCTCCGGCGGAAAATTTCCCTGAAAAACCGGCGGATCATCAAGGAATCCTACAACCTGGATGAAATGGGTGGAGTCGTGGCTGTAGTCCGCAGTGTGGTGAAATGCGTGTTTCTTGCAGAAGGAATCGGTGCGGTCCTGTATGCGTTTTGCTTTGTACCGGAATTTGGAATAAAAAAAGGTCTGGTGCATGCCATATTTCTGGCGGTATCTGCATTCTGCAACGCTGGGATCGATCTTTTCGGGGAAACAAGCCTTTCGGTATATGTGAGCAATCCGCTGGTCAATATCACTACGATTGGCCTGATCATTGTGTCAGGTCTTGGATTTATCGTCTGGTGGGATCTGTGGGATAAATTCCGCAAGGTTCTGAGAAAAGAGCTCTCCCCATCCAGAGTTTTTCGTGTACTGCGGCTTCAGAGCAAGCTGGTCCTTACGATGACCGGGATCCTGGTATTTTCAGGAGCATTTCTGGTATTTATCTTTGAATCCGGAAACCCTTCCACGCTGAAGGGGGCACCACTGGGAACAAAGCTCATGGCATCCTTTTTCCAGTCAGTGACAACACGTACGGCGGGATTTTATACCATGGATCAGTCGCTTTTGTCCACACCTACCGTGATCATTTCCCTACTGTGGATGTTTATCGGAGGATCACCCATGGGCACTGCCGGTGGTGTGAAGACTACTACCATTGCGGTTCTGATCCTTTCTATTGCAGCATATCTTCAGGGAAAAAAGGATGTAGAGGTATACGGCCGCAGGATCCGTGAGAGCTATCTCCGTTCTGCCATGGTTGTTGCAGGAACCAGTGTGCTGATCCTTTTTACCATGACGGTGCTTTTGTCCGCAGTAATGCCGGGAGTGGATTTGGCAGATGTTTTATATGAGATCACTTCTGCGGGGGCTACAGTAGGACTTTCCAGAGGACTGACACCTCAGCTGAATGTGGCAGGCAAGTGGATCGTGATCCTTACCATGTATCTGGGACGTATCGGACCGCTGACACTTGGAACAGCAGTTGTGATGCGTGTACGCAACAGGCCGGGAAGCACCACGCATCTCGGTGAAGAAGATATCATGATCGGTTAAACAGGAGAATAGAATGAAAAATAAATCTTTTGCCGTGATCGGGCTTGGACAGTTTGGAATGACTCTGGCGGTGACGCTGGCAGAGTCAGACTGCGATGTCCTTGCCATTGATGACAAAGAAGAAAATATCGAAGAGATTTCCGAAAAAGTAACCTATGCGGTAAAAGCAGATGTCCGTGAACCGGGAATCCTGAAGGCTCTGGGAGTTCAGAATGTGGATGTAGCCATTATCGCAGTTGCCGAAAATCTGGAAGCCAGTATTTCCGCAACCATGCAGGCCAAAGATCTGGGAGTGCCCTTTGTAGTTGCAAAAAGTATGAATTCTCTTCATGGACGTATACTTGACAAAATCGGTGCAGATAAGATCATTTATCCGGAACAGTCCATGGGACTGCGGGTTGCCAGAAATCTTATGTCCGGCGGGTATCTGGATGTGTTTGAGCTTTCAGCGGAGTTCAGTATGGCGGAGTTTTCCATGCCGGTATCCTGGATCGGAAAAAATCTGTTAGATCTGAATGTACGGGAGCGTTTTCACATTAATATCATTGGCATCAAGCAGGGTGAAAATGTCACGGTAGATCTGGATCCTTCCGAACCGCTTCCGGACAACTGTTCCATAATCGCCATCGGAAAAAACAAGGATCTGAATGCAAGTCGTGAGGAATTACGTTAACCGAATACGGATTGCCGGAAGGAGAGAAATAAAAGTATGATAACCAGTGTATCAAATGCAAAAATAAAAAATGTCATGCAGCTGAACCAGAAGGCAAAAGCCAGAAGAGAGCAGGGACTTTTTGTGGCAGAGGGCCGGAAAATGTTTCTGGAAGCACCGGAAAGCTGGGTTTCCCAGGTGTTTGTCTCCGAGACAGTTTCCCGGGATGGAGAGCTGATGTCTCAGGCAGAAAAATATCCCTGTGAGATCGTGAAGGATTCCGTATTCCGTCAGATGTGTGATACCAAGACTCCCCAGGGGATCCTGACAGTTCTGAAGCTGCCTTCCTGGAGCGAGGAGGAGGTACTGGCGGGAAAAAATCCTCTGGTCATGGTTCTGGAGGATCTTCAGGATCCGGGAAATGCGGGAACCATTCTCAGGACCGGTGAGGGCGCCGGCGTAAGCGGAGTTTTCCTCACAAAAACCTGCGTGGATATCACAAATCCCAAGGTGATCCGTTCTACCATGGGCTCTATTTACAGAATGCCTTTTCTATACGTGGAAGATGTGGTATCATTAGAAAAGAAGCTGAAAGAAAAGGGAATCCGCAGTTTTGCAGCTCATCTGAAGGGTGAGAATTCCTATGATCAGGAATCCTATAAGGGTGGTACCGCATTTTTCATCGGAAACGAGGGAAAGGGCCTGACTGATCAGGCAGCGGAGGCAGCAGACTGTCTGATCCGCATTCCCATGTGCGGAAAGGTAGAATCGCTGAATGCTGCCATGGCATCAGGAATCCTGATGTACGAAGCTGCAAGACAGAGAAGAGAATAAGAGAGGAGGGGTTTTATGACACCTTTGGCCTGGCTTGGAATACTGGCAATTTTACTGGTAATTGAAGCAATCACGGTAGGACTTACCACTGTCTGGTTTGCAGGCGGTGCTCTTGTGGCGTGCATTGCCTCGTGGCTTGGTGGGGGAATTGTTGTACAGCTCCTTTTATTTTTCGGAGTTTCCGTGGTGCTTCTGATCTTTACCAGACCTCTGGCGGTCCGCTACATGAACAAGGGCGTGGAAAAGACCAATGCAGAGAGTCTTCTGGGAAAAAGAGCCGTAGTGATACAGACGGTCAACAACCTGGCCCAGACCGGGCAGGTGAGGATCAATGACATCGAGTGGACTGCACGGACCGCAGATGACGGGGAAGAAATTCCAACAGGTGCAGTGGTTGAGATCGAAGAGATCCGCGGAGTGAAGCTGATCGTAAAAGAAATTAGCAAGGAGGGCTAAATTATGGGTGGAGTTGTTGTTTTGCTTGTAGTCATCGTTCTTGTGCTGTGGGTACTTGCATCCTGTATCCGCATTGTACCGCAGGCCTATGCAGTGGTACTGGAACGTCTTGGCGCTTACAAGGCTACCTGGGGTACAGGAATCCATTTCAAGGTTCCGTTTATTGAGCGTGTTGCAAGAAGAGTAAACCTGAAAGAACAGGTTGTGGATTTTCCACCGCAGCCGGTAATTACCAAAGATAATGTAACCATGCAGATCGATACGGTTGTATTTTTCCAGATCACAGATCCGAAGCTTTACGCATATGGCGTTGAGAATCCGATCATGGCGATCGAGAATCTTTCTGCTACAACACTTCGTAACATCATCGGTGATATGGAGCTGGATGAGACACTGACATCCCGAGAGGTTATCAATACCAAGATGCGTGCTTCCCTTGATGTGGCTACAGATCCATGGGGAATCAAGGTTAACCGTGTGGAGCTTAAGAACATCATTCCTCCGGCAGCCATCCAGGATGCCATGGAGAAACAGATGAAGGCTGAGCGTGAGAGACGAGAAGCCATTCTGAAAGCAGAAGGAGAGAAACGTTCCACCATCCTTGTTGCAGAGGGTAAAAAACAGTCCGCTATCCTGGATGCGGAGGCTGAGAAGCAGGCGGCTATCCTTCATGCGGAGGCTCAGAAGGAGCGTATGATCAAAGAGGCTGAAGGACAGGCACAGGCAGTCCTTAAAGTACAGCAGGCAACTGCAGAAGGACTTCGTATGATCAAGGAAGCAGGAGCAGATGAATCTGTTCTTACTCTGAAGAGCCTGGAGGCTCTTACAAAGGTTGCTGACGGCAAGGCAACGAAGATCATCATTCCGTCCGAGATACAGGGCATCGCAGGGTTGGCAACATCTCTGAAGGAAATCATGACAGATAAACCGGCAGAGCAGAAATAAATCTGCAGCCGTGAGGAGGACATATTATGAATCTTAAAGGAAGAAATTTCCTGACACTGAAAGACTTTACACCGGAAGAGATCACTTACATGATCGACCTTGCAGCAGATCTGAAGGCAAAGAAAAAAGCAGGAGAGCTTCATGAGTATTACAGAGGTAAGAATATTGCCCTGATCTTTGAAAAAACAAGCACAAGAACACGCTGTTCCTTCGAAGTGGCAGCTCATGATCTGGGAATGGGCTCTACCTATCTGGATCCCACAGGCTCCCAGATCGGAAAGAAGGAGAGCATCGCAGATACTGCAAGAGTTCTCGGAAGAATGTATGAGGGAATCGAGTACCGTGGCTTCGGTCAGGATATTGTTGAGGAGCTTGCGAAGCATGCAGGTGTACCGGTATGGAATGGCCTGACAAACGAGTATCATCCGACACAAATGCTTGCAGATATGCTGACAGTACGTGAACATTTCGGCAAACTGAAAGGCCTGAAGCTTGTATACATGGGCGATGCCCGTTACAACATGGGTAACTCTCTGATGGTTGTATGCTCCAAGCTTGGTCTTGATTTCGTAGCCTGCACCAATAAGAAATATTTCCCGAATGATGAGCTTGTAGCACAGTGTCAGCAGTGGGCAGAAGAGGCAGGTTCCACCATCACTCTCACAGAGGATGTGGAGGCAGGAACAAAAGATGCGGACATCATCTACACAGATGTATGGGTATCCATGGGCGAGCCTGACGAAGTATGGACAGAGCGTATCCACGACCTGACACCATACAAGGTTACCAGACATGTAATGGAGAACGCCGGTGAAAAGGCGATCTTCCTTCACTGTCTGCCGGCATTCCATGATCTTAAGACAAAGATCGGAAAAGAGATGGGCGAGCGTTTCAACCTTACAGATATGGAGGTTACAGACGAAGTATTCGAGTCTCCGCAGTCCAAGGTATTCGACGAAGCTGAGAACCGTATGCACACCATTAAGGCTGTGATCGTTGCAACATTAGGAGAGCCGGAGAAATAATGTCAGATTTATTTAATGAAGAAATAATTTCACAGGCAACACATACAAAATGGGCGGGCAAAACCGTCCATTTTGCAAGAGAAACAGATTCCACAAACCTCTGGGGAAAACGTGCCTGGAGGGAAGAAGGCGCAGGACACGGAGAGCTGTTTGTGGCAGAATATCAGTCCGCAGGACGCGGACGTTTTACAAGACGATGGAGTGCGCCGCCGGACAGTGCCATTACTATGAGTATCCTTATCTGCCCGGAATTTTCTCCGCAGAAGGCGCCGATGCTGACACTTGTTATGGGACTTTCAGTTGCACAGGCAGTAGCAGAGCTCGGTCTTGAGGTAGGGATCAAATGGCCTAACGATGTAGTTGTTTCCCGCAAAAAGATCTGCGGTATCTTAACTGAAATGACCATGAAGCAGGATAAGATCGGCTGTGCAGTTATCGGAGTCGGGATTAACGTAAATATGGAAAGCTTCCCGGAAGAAATGGCAGATAAGGCTACCTCTCTGTATCTGGAAAGCGGACATCCCTTTGACCGGGCACAGGTAGTCGGACTTGTGATGAAGCATTTTGAGGAAAATTATGAGAGATTTGTACAGACAGAGGATCTCAGCGGTCTGAAACCGGATTATGAGAAAATGCTGGCCAATCTGAACCAGCCGGTACGTGTACTGGATCAGAATGATCCATATGAGGGGATCGCAAGAGGGATCAATGCCGGCGGAGAGCTTCTGGTAGAGCGTGCAGACGGTACAGTCGAGGAAGTAAATTCCGGAGAGGTTTCTGTACGTGGTTTATACAGCTATGTGTAAAACATGCAGCACAGATCGGATAAAATTTCCGGCAGCGATTTTCCGTTGATGTTTTATTGCAGTAGTGGAAAAAACAAGAATCTCCCTGCTTTAGCTGTGGGGAGTGTCAAGTTATAAATAAAGGAGATTTTATGTATCAGGATAACATTGTGCTCTGCGGAGCAAGCTCTTATGAGCAGAAATATTATTTTAACCAGGATTTTGCGTCTCTTCCTGAGACGGTAAAGCAGGAGCTGCAGATCATGTGTGTGCTTTTCACAGAGGATGTAGGCGGGATCCTGACACTGGAATTTGATGAGGACGGCAGTCTGCAGTTTAAGACTGAGGCCCTGGAGGCAGATGCCCGTTTTGACGAGATCGGAAGTGCACTGAAGATCAAGGAACTCCAGCGGGACAAAAGAGAGCTTCTGGAATCTCTGGAAATGTATTACAAGGTATTTTTCCTGGGAGATATCCCGGATGAGGAACTGCAGAAAAAAGCAGATGCCGTTGAGGAATGATCCATGAAGATGCAGTGGAAGATCGGAAATGTGGAGATACCGAATCCCTTTGTGCTTGCACCGATGGCAGGGGTTACGGATCTGGCATTTCGAAGACTTTGCAAGGAGCAGGGTGCAGGCCTGATCTGTATGGAGATGGTCAGTGCCAAGGCGATCTCTTTTCATAATAAGAATACAGAGGCGCTGATGGAGATCGATCCCGGGGAGCATCCGGTATCTATGCAGCTTTTCGGCAGCGAGCCGGACCTTATGGCAGAGGTGGCAAAAAGCATTGAGGAGCGTCCCTTTGACATTCTCGATATCAATATGGGATGTCCGGTTCCCAAGGTGGTAAATAATGGCGAGGGCTCAGCTCTTCTGAAGGATCCTCAGCTGATCGAAGAGATCGTCCGCAGTGTTTCCGGAGCAGTTTCCAAGCCGGTAACGGTGAAGGTCCGCATTGGCTTTGATGAAAATACGCCGGTGGATGTGGTGGAGATCGCAAAACGGGTGGAGGATGCCGGTGCAGCAGCCATCGCAGTTCATGGAAGGACCAGACAGCAGTATTATTCCGGTCAGGCGGACTGGGATGCTATCCGCAGGGTGAAGGAAGCGGTGACTATTCCGGTGATAGGAAACGGAGATATCGTTTCACCGGAAACTGCAGAAGCCATGTTTAAAGAGACTGGCTGCGATGCGGTGATGATCGGCCGTGCAGTACGTGGGAACCCGTGGATCTTCCGGGAGCTGAACCACTATTTCCACACCGGGGAAAAGCTTCCCAGACCAACCGCAGAGGAAGTCTGCGAGATGATCCTGCGCCATGCCGAAGATCAGATCGCGATAAAGGGGGAGTATATCGGGATCCGCGAAATGCGGAAGCATGTAGCCTGGTATACAGCCGGTATGCGGCACAGTGCGGGAATCCGGAGAGAATCTAATAATATTTCAAGCTATGAAGAACTGAAAAAGCTTACAGACATGATAGTGGAGCGATAAAAGAGAAAAGTATGCCGGAGAAAACGAAACGTTCTATTGACAAGGAACGGGGCGCGTGCTACAGTCAGTTAGTGGGAATCCGCAGAAATTTTTTGTTTTACAGGAGAAAAATAATGGCAGATAAAATAGCAGTTTTAATTCCTTGCTACAACGAAAGCAAGACGGTAGCAAAGGTTATCCGCGATATGAAAAAAGCACTTCCGGAAGCTGTGATCTACGTATATGATAATAACTCTACAGATGGAACTGACGAGATCGCCAGAAAAGAGGGGGCAGTTGTCCGTTATGAGTATCAGCAGGGAAAAGGAAACGTGATCCGCAGTATGTTTCGGGATATCGATGCGCAGTGTTATCTTATGGTAGATGGTGACGATACTTATCCGGCAGAGTTTGCAGCTGAAATGTGCAGCAAGGTTCTGGAGAAAGGCACAGACATGGTAGTTGGTGACCGCCTTTCTTCTACATATTTTACAGAGAACAAGAGACCTTTCCACAACTTTGGAAACAGCATCGTAAGGGGTTCCATTAACCGTCTTTTCAAAAGCAACATCAAGGATATCATGACAGGTTACCGTGCCATGAGTTACCGCTTTGTAAAAACATTCCCGGTACTTTCCAAGAATTTTGAGATCGAGACAGAGATGACGATCCACGCCATCGATAAGAACATGCAGGTTGAGAATGTAGTCATTGAATATCGTGACAGGCCGGAGGGAAGTGAGTCCAAGCTGAATACTTATGCAGATGGATTTAAGGTCCTGAAGACTATTGTGAAAATGTTCAAAAATTACAAGCCGCTGGAGTTCTTCTCCCTTATCGCAGCAGTGCTGTTTGTGGTGGGAATGGTATTCTTTATTCCGGTGCTGGTACATTTTCTGGAGGTTGGGACAGTGGAAAAGATCCCGACACTGATCGTCAGCGGTTTTGTGATCCTGACAGCTATCATCTGCTGGTTTTCCGGGATCATCCTTTCTACACTGGTCAATCAGCATAAACAGGATTTTGAGTATCAGACACAGATGGTGACTAATCGTTATAAAGATCTTTTTCCGGAGAAGAAATAAGGAATCAGACCGGGTAGGATAATACAGAAAAGCCGTGTTGAAATCTGAGATTTCGCGCGGCTTTTTTTGCATATTTCAGGGATCCTTTTTCGACGTGGAATGCTTGACAATACTGGGGCTTTTCGGTATAATACAGGAATTGTGAATATCCTGAGATTTTTACGCCCTTTTTTAGAAAAAAGAGCTCTTGGGAATGGTAGCAACAGAAATATCCGAAGCTGTATTTTTTTCAGAAAAAACAGCACGGTTTTGAAAGGAAGTAAGGCAAAATGGAAGAAGCAAAGAAGAACTTACTCACATACGCAGGACTTAGAAAACTGGAAGACGAGCTGCACGATCTGAAAGTTGTTAAGAGAAAAGAAGTAGCAGGAAAGATCAAAGAGGCCAGAGAGCAGGGAGACCTTTCTGAGAACGCAGAGTACGATGCAGCAAAGGATGAGCAGAGAGATATCGAGGCACGTATCGAGGAGATCGAGAAGATCCTCAAGAACGCTGAGGTTGTAGTAGAGGACGAAGTCGATCTTGACAGAATCAGCGTAGGCTGCAAGGTTAAGGTTCATGATTATGAATTTGAGGAAGATATGGAGCTGAAGATCGTAGGTTCCACAGAGGCTAACAGCCTTGAGGGAAAGATCTCCAATGAGTCTCCGGTAGGTAAAGCACTGATCGGTGCACACACCAACGATATCGTTGAGGTTGAGATGCCGTCCGGAATCATGAAATACAAGGTTCTTGAGATCCAGAGAAACGTATAAAGCAGACAACGGAGCGGATCGCACAGATCCGCTTGAACGACAGATAGATTAAGGAGGCCAACAAGTGGCAGAGCAGAAGAAGCAGGATGTAAACCAGCTGCTTAAGGTACGTCGTGACAAACTGGCAGACCTTCAGGCAAATGGCAGGGACCCGTTTCAGATCACAAAATTTGATCAGACACATCATTCCCTTGAGGTAAAGAATCTCTATGAAGCACATGAGGCAGAGCTTCTCAAAGATCGCAAGGAGCTTGATGTAACAGGTCTTGATGAAGAGCAGGCAAAAGAGGCTCAGAAGAAGGATTATGAAGAAAGAAGAAGCATCATGGACGCAAGCCCGATCCATGTATCAATCGCAGGACGTATGATGTTCAAGCGTGTAATGGGAAAAGCTTCTTTCTGCAATATCCAGGATTTACAGGGTAACATTCAGGTTTATGTGGCAAGAGATGCCATTGGAACCGATTCCTATGCAGATTTTAAGAAATCTGATATCGGCGATATTTTTGGTCTGGAGGGATTTGCTTTCAGAACAAGAACAGGTGAGATCTCCATTCATGCAGAGAAGATGACTCTTCTTTCCAAGAGCTTACAGATCCTTCCTGAGAAATTCCACGGACTGACAGATACAGATACCCGTTATCGTCAGAGATATGTGGATCTTATCATGAACCAGGACAGCAAGAATGTATTCATCAAACGTTCCCAGATCCTTAAGGAGATCCGCAACTTCCTTGCAGGACGTGACTTCATGGAAGTGGAGACGCCGATGCTGGTTTCCAACGCCGGTGGTGCAGCTGCAAGACCGTTTGAGACACATTACAATGCACTGAACGAAGATGTTAAGCTTCGTATTTCTCTGGAGCTTTATCTTAAGAGACTGATCGTTGGTGGACTTGAGAGAGTTTACGAGATCGGCCGTGTATTCCGTAACGAGGGTGTTGATACCCGTCACAATCCGGAGTTTACTCTGATGGAGCTTTATCAGGCATATACTGATTATGAGGGAATGATGGAGCTGACAGAGTCCATGTTCCGTTACCTTGCAGAGAAGGTCTGCGGTTCCACAAAGATTTCCTACAATGGTATCGAGATCGATCTTGGAAAGCCTTTCGCACGTCTGACCATGAACGATGCCATCAAGAAATATGCAGGAATCGACTTTGACGAAGTAGCAGATGATGAGGCAGCCAAGAAGCTTGCTGACGAGCATCATATCGAGTATGAGGATCGTCATAAGAAGGGTGATATCATCAACCTCTTCTTCGAGGAGTACTGTGAGAAAGAGCTGATCCAGCCGACATTTATCATGGATCATCCGATCGAGATCTCTCCGCTGACCAAGAAGAAACCTTCCGATCCGAACAAGGTAGAGCGTTTTGAGCTCTTTATCAATACATGGGAAATGTGTAATGCATATTCCGAGCTCAACGACCCGATCGATCAGAGAGAGCGTTTCAAAGCACAGGATGCTCTTGCAGACGCAGGTGATGAGGAAGCCAACCACACAGATGAAGACTTCCTGAATGCACTGGAGATCGGTATGCCGCCAACAGGTGGTATCGGATACGGAATCGACCGTCTCGTTATGCTCCTGACAGACAGCCAGGCAATTCGTGACGTACTTCTGTTCCCGACAATGAAGACCCTGAATGATGTAAATAAGAAAAATGATGTAAAATCTAAGGCTACTGAAGAAGTGAAAGCAGAGCCTGAAAAGATTGATTTTTCTAAGGTAAAGATTGAGCCTTTGTTTGAGGAAATGGTAGACTTTGATACATTCAGCAAGTCAGATTTCCGTGCAGTAAAGGTTAAAGAGTGTGTTGCAGTACCGAAGTCAAAGAAACTGTTACAGTTCACTCTTGATGACGGAACAGGCACAGACAGAACCATTTTAAGCGGTATTCATAGCTTTTATGAGCCGGAAGAACTGGTTGGAAAGACTCTTATCGCTATCACAAACCTTCCACCGAGAGCTATGATGGGCATTGACTCTTGCGGTATGCTCCTCAGTGCTATTCACGAAGAAGAAGGCGAAGAAAAGCTTCATCTTCTGATGGTAGATGACCACATTCCGGCAGGTGCTAAGCTCTATTAAGATGATGTAAAGATGTACCGTTTTAAAAAATAAACGGGACGTACTTCATTTGATAAAAAACTGAAAAAACAGCGATTTACATCAAACTTACATCAATTGATGCAGAAATCGGTGCAAGCAAGAAAAAATCGCATAATTAGCAGAATGAATGGGCAGTCCTGAAATAGGGATTGCCCATTTTTAGAAGAGAGAGAAATGTAAATCACCGATTAGGTTTTCATTGCAGTGGTTATGGAGAAAAGTTATAATGGGGATAAAAGAAAACGACAAATTTGAATTTGAAAGGAGACATAACTATGAAAGAATATCAACATCTAATAGGTAAAATTATTATAGCGACTGCAATTATAGTTGCCGCAATCATTATAGCGGGTGCTATCGATAGAGCAGGAGCAAATATCCAAAGTGGTCTGGGGTATTTAAGAGATGCACTACTACGATAAATTCAAGTCTGTAGGGATGAAAATTTGAATTCGTAGGAGGTATCGAAAAATGAATAGGAAAACTTTATTCTGTTTTCTGACAGCTTTGATAATGATTTTTGTTCTTGCCGGCTGTAGTGGAAAGAATAGTGGTGGGAATATTGACAATGTTCAAATTCCTGATTGGAAACCATCGGAAATATATTCAGACAGTGATATTGAGGCGGCTTTCCAAACAGTAAAAGACTATTTCGGCAACGAATTTGACGGCTGCACACTGACAAAACTGTCCTATCCCGGAGATACATACGCCGATGAATTTGATGAATGGGCTGAACAATATGACGCGGATGAAGCAATCGTAATATTATCATCTTTCGATGTAGACTCATCAGGCGGGGATGGTTCGCTTAATCCGGATTCAACATATGATGATTGGAAATGGATTCTAATTAGGAATGACAGTGGGAATTGGGAACATGTTGACCACGGGTATTAAAGCGACAAATTTCAGTTTGATTAACTCCCTTTGAGAGAGGAATACCCTTTCTCAAAGGGCTTTTTTAATTTATCCGCATATTCGCAAACTTGGGGCAAGTACCTTTTCTTCATATAATAAAGCCAAAGGAAGGAGAGGATTTGATATGAGTAACAGCTTAGCGGCAGTACATCCGGAATTGGTTGCCGAGTGGTCGGAAAAGAATTTGCCACTGACACCGGACAGCATATCTTTCGGCTCGAATAAAAAGGTATGGTGGAAAGGTGCTTGCGGTCACGAATGGCAGACAAGCGTTAAGGCTCGTTCCAATGGAGAAAAATGCCCGATATGTTCCGGTGCAAGAGTGATTGCAGGCATTAACGATTTGGCGACATTAGAGCCGCTACTGGAAAAGCAGTGGTCGAAAAAGAATAAGATAAAACCGACAGAGGTTTCTATTGGTTCTCATAAGAAAGTGATTTGGAGATGTGAGAAAGGACACGAGTGGGAAGTTGCCGTTAAGAGCAGAACAATAAATAAAACAGGTTGCCCGTATTGCTCCCATAATAAAGTGTTGGCAGGATTTAATGACCTTGCAACACTTCTGCCGGATATAGCAGCCGAGTGGTCGGACAGAAATTATCCGTTACTTCCAACTCAGGTTACGGTCTTTGCCAATCGTAAGGCTTGGTGGAAGTGTAAGGATTGCGGCAGAGAATGGAATACCCTTATTTCTACCCGTTCCGGTGGGAGCAAATGCCCGTATTGCAGTGGGTACATATTCCTGAAAGGGTTTAACGATTTGCAGACAACACACCCTGAAATTGCTTCGGAGTGGTCGGAGAAGAACTTGCCATTGAAGCCTGATGAAGTAAATGCAAAGTTGAGGAAAAATGTCTGGTGGAGATGCAGTAAATGCGGTAACGAGTGGAAATCTGTTATCAATGCCCGTGTGAAAGGTACGGTATGCCCCGTTTGTGCAGAGAGAGAAGTCCTTGCCGGATATAATGATTTGGCGACAACAGACAGTCAGCTTCTTAGCGAATGGGATTATGAACAGAATAAACTGAAACCTACAGAGGTATCACGAACTTCGGCAAAGAGAGCGTGGTGGAAATGCAGGCACGGTCATTCGTGGAGTATGAAGATAAATGAAAGAACGATATTGAAGAAAGGCTGTCGATTTTGTGAGCAGGAGTATTTATCTCTATTTCCTGCTTTGGCTGTCAGCTATTATTCTAATAAGAAAGGCTTGAAAGCAGAACTTGGTTCTGACCGATTGCTTGGAGTTCCGCTTGAAACATACATACCTTCAGAAAAGTTGGCTATTGAGTCAGGAAGTGCCGATGAGAATTTAGAAATAATGAAAGCATATATGTGCAAGCAAAGAGGAATAAGGCTGATTAAGCTGCCGATGAAAGGCACAGAACTGGATTATGCCAATAATTTAAAGAAAGCTTTTCAGAGCGTACATATATTTATTTCTTCCGATACCGAGGAAGATGTGGAGATAATCAAAAATACATTTGAAAGATGGAGGGACAGCCAATGAGAGAGAAAACCTATCATCTATACTTAAATGAAGAAGAACGAAGCCGAGTGATACAATCGCTCATCGAACTGAAGAACAATTTAGCAGCTCAGGGGCGATACACCGACGCAGTAGATGATGTTCTATGTAAAGTGCTTGAAGCAAAGAAAAAGAAATTGAAAATTGAATACATTTAGAACGTTGATTTGCCGTCTGTTTCCTAACCGGAGCAGGCGGCTTTTTTATTTCAAAAAATTTTTTGAAAAATTTTCGGAAAAGCGGAGATTTTGGGTGTGCATTTCATACCCCTTTGTCCAAATGAGTGAAGGGGTTCATTCCGGATAGCAAAAACGGAAGCCTTTTCGCTTGAAAATTGAATAAGTCATTCACTAAGACTTTATTTCTGATGATAGCCACTTTAGCAGGTACGCCGTAATTTTTGTATTTCAGAATAGCGAGAACTCCGGTTATGAGTATCAGGTTGCTCCTGATATGGCGATGACAGTCAGAATGATAATGATACTTCTCTACGGAGCTGGCGGAGTACCCGGCAGAGGTTAGAATCCTATGATACAGATAAGCAGTCTGTTCCTTAGTGACTTCCCATAAGCATTTTGCTTGGCAAGGGGTGTTGAGAACAAATATTGCTATGACCGATTAGGAAATGAGTCGGTCAGGTACATAGCCATAATGCGGTGGCTATGAATTTTCAGAAAGGAGGGCAAAAAGAAGTGTCAAACTGTAAAACGATTTCCGTATGTAACCAGAAAGGCGGAGTCGGAAAGACCACCACAACAGTTAATCTTGGAGTCGGGCTTGCAATGCAGGGCAAGAAAGTATTGCTCATAGACGCAGACCCGCAGGGAGATTTAACGACTTGTCTTGGTTGGCAGGATACAGACGGCTTGGGTATTACGCTTGCAACGAAACTCACAGATGTAATCAATGAAACGATGACAGACCCTATGGTTGGTATCCTGCACCACGAAGAAGGTGTTGACCTTGTTCCGGCAAACCTTGAGCTTTCAGCAATGGAATTTAACCTTGTGAACGCAATGAGCAGAGAAACTACACTCAAGAATTATCTGAGTCAAGTGAAGAACAGATATGATTATGTAATTATAGACTGTATGCCTTCACTTGGTATGGTTACTCTCAATGCTTTATCGGCGGCAGACAGTGTTATCATTCCGGTTCAGGCTCAGTATTTGCCTGCAAAGGGTATGACACAGCTTGTGCAGACCATTTCAAAAGTAAAGAAGTATATCAATCCGGATATTAAGATAGACGGTATGCTGCTTACTTTGGTGGATAGCCGAACAAACCTTGCAAAGAGTACGGTGGAAGCACTCAGGGCAAACTTCGGTAATCAGATAAGGATGTATCGAACACAAATCCCGATTGCCGTAAAAGCCGCTGAAACTTCTTCCAAAGGTAAAAGCATTTATGCTTATGAGCCAAACAGCACAGTGTCTAAGGCATACGCTGAATTTACAAAGGAGGTGTTAGCCGATGGCAGGAAGAAAGAGCAACTTCACTCTCACGAAGCTCGATGATTTATTTACCACGCAGGCACAGAGAGATGAAGAACAGCTTTCAAAAATCCGAGATATTCCGTTAGAGCTGATTGATGATTTCCCCGACCACCCGTTTAAGGTCAGGGACGATGAAGATATGATGCAGCTTGTGGAGAGTGTCAAGGAAAGAGGAGTTATTACTCCGGCAACGGTAAGGCAGAAAGAGGACGGCAGATACGAACTTGTTTCAGGACACAGACGAAAGCGAGCTTGTGAACTGGCAGGATTTGAAACCCTGAGAAGTGAGATTGTAGACCTGAACAGAGATGAAGCGACCATTTTAATGGTTGAAAGTAATTTCCAGAGGTCAGAGATATTGCCGAGTGAAAAAGCCTTTGCCTATAAAATGCGTTTGGAAGCAATGAAAAGGCAGGGACAAAGAACAGATTTAACTTCTACACCACTGGTGGAGAAGTTGGCAGGTAAAGATGCCCTTTCGGTTTCTCGTATTGGAGAAGAAGTAGGGGAAAGTCGTGAACAAATACGCAGGTATATTCGTCTGACAAACCTTGTTCCTGAATTGCTTGAATTTGTTGACGAGGGGCGTATTAAAATGCGTCCTGCCGTAGAACTTTCCTATCTTGACGAAGATTGCCAGCGTGATGTGGTTGACGAAATCGACCTGAATGACGCTACCCCGTCACACGACCAGACAATCCGTATGCGAAAGTTATTCAACGAGGGCAACCTTACAACAGAAGCAATCCACGCTGTTATGTCTGAGGAAAAGCCGAACCAAAAGGAAAAAATCGTGTTGAGGGGCGACAGAGTAAGACAGCTTATCCCGAAAAACATTCCCGTCAGTCAGACGGAGGATTTTGTCTGCAAGGCATTGGAGCATTACAACAAGTTCTTGCGTAATCGTGCAGAGCGTGACAGCAGATAGCCTGTTTTACAGTTCCCCTTTCTCACACTCTAACCCCTTAGTTATATTTTTACCTACCGAAAATGATATATACTATCTCACTTGAATATAACTATCTCAAAGTATATGTCTATCTCTAAGGGGGAATCGCACAGTATGAACGGACTGGAGGTGTATGATAAAATGAAAAATTAACGAAAATCCGCATTTGTTTTTCGGCAGGTAAATCTTGTCGTAAGAGAAAATCCACAAAGGCACATCGTAGAGATACGGTGTGTTTTCAATTTTTACAGGAGGAAACGCAATGATAAAGTCAAAATTCAAAAGAGTCACGTCGCTTTTCTTGGCGACCCTTATGTGTGTGACCACTTTTGCAGGCATTGGCTCGACAACAGCATATGCTGCTTCGGGAGAAAAAGCCGATGTTTATATGGTCGATTTCCCTCGTGATGGCGATGCTAATTACGATGGGGTATGGGGACACAGCAATTTGACCTTGAAAAATGGTTGGCATACCGGACGTTCCAATTTTACCAATCTTAAGGCTATTGGCTCATACTCAGGCAATGTTGCTTATTGTATTGAGCCGGGAATTTCGCTCAAGGTCGGTCAGACAATGAATAAGTATGACGAAAATTATTTTAATAACCTTGCAGCCAATGGGGTTATTTCCGGAGATGAAATCCGTCTTTTCGTTGGTCGTATTTTACAGTATGGCTATCGTGGGACAATCTCGACTTCTTGGAGGTCACAGAATGAAGCAGCAGCAAACAGCATTGCACAGGCTTATGCCACACAGCTTCTTATCTGGGAAACTGTTATAGGAGAGCGTGATGCGAACTTCAATCATGTAGCAGCCAGTGGTTGTAGCAATGTGAAAGATGTCATCAATGCAAAGCATCCACTCCGCAATAAGATTTTCAGTTATTACAACAGTATGGTGCAGAGTGTACAGAACCATGCGACCATACCGAGCTTTTGTAATAAATCATCCGGTTCGGCAAAGACAATAGAACTTGAGTGGAACGGAAGCAAGTACACAACTACTCTGACAGATTCCAATAATGTGCTGTCCAAATATAATTTCAAGGCAAGCATCAGTGGAGTGAGCTTTTCAGTGAATGGTAACAAACTTACGGTTTCTATGGATACAGCACCGAGTAAGGAATTTACCATTACCGCAACCAAGAAAAATGCAGTCCGCAGAGGTGTGGTTGTATGGTCAGAGGGCAAACACGGTCAGAACTCCAGTGTGCAGGATGTTGTCAGCTATGCTCAGGAAGTAAGCGATAGTATCAACGGTTATGTGAAGATGAAAGTCAGCTATGGTTCTTGTCAGATTGTAAAGACCAGTGAGGACGGAAAGGTTGACGGTATCAACTTCACGATTACCGGAAACGGTATCAATCAGACAGTTACAACAGCTAATGGCGGTAAGTTCCAGATGGATAATCTTATGCCGGGTATCTATACCGTAACCGAGCAGGCATACGATAAGTACGAGCCGCAGGAAACACATAGAGTTACTGTTGTGGCAGGGCAGGTTGCAAAGGTCACTTTCAATAACAAATTGAAGCGTGGCGACCTTCAGGTAGTGAAGTCCTCAGAAGATAACCTTGTTGAAGGTGTGAAGTTCCATCTTTTCGGTACTTCTCTTTCCGGTGATGCTGTTGACCAGTATGCAGTTACGGACAAAGACGGTGTGGCAACTTTCAAAGGTGTGCTTATCAGTGGTTCTGAACCATATATCCTTGAAGAAGTAGACACAGCTATCCGTTATGTTGTGCCAAAAAATCAGACTGCACCAGTGAAGTGGAAAGAAGTAACCACAAGAAACTTCAATAACATTTTGAAGAAATTTACTGTAACAGTAACAAAGAGCGATGCTGAGAAAGGCGAAGCACAGGGCAATGCCAAACTTTCGGGAGCAGTTTACGGTATCTATAAGGGAGAAACGCTTGTAGATAAGTATGTTACTGATGAAAACGGTCAGTTCACTACTAAAGAATATGTTTGTGATACCGACTGGACGGTCAGAGAAATTACACCGTCAGAGGGATATTTGCTTGATAAGACTATCCATGAAGTGGGTGCAGACCCGAAACTTTATGAGGTAGAACACAACCTTACTTCCAATGATGTAACCGAGCAGGTAATCAAAGGCAATGTGGCTATCATTAAACACACCGACGATGGAGAAACAAAGATTGAAACTCCTGAAAAGGGTGCTTCCTTTGAGATTTACCTGAAATCTGCCGGAAGCTATGACGCAGCCGATAAAGACGAGAGAGATACTATCGTTTGCGATGAAAATGGCTTCGGTCAGACAAAAGATATGCCGTATGGTATTTATACCGTACACCAGACTTCCAGTTGGGAAGGCAGAGAGATGATGGACGATTTTGATGTGTTCATTTCACAGAACGCACAGACCTACCGTTATCTCATCAATAACCGTAACTTTGAGAGCTTTGTCAATGTAGTCAAGGTGGACGCAGAAAGCGGAAAGAGTATTCCGTATGCAGGAGCAGGATTTAAGATTTACGACCCACAGGGCAATCAGGTCAAAATGACCTTTACTTATCCGACACCGACCACGATTGATGTGTTCTATACCGACGCAAATGGTTCTCTTGTAACACCTGAGAAACTGGATTATGGCAAGGGATATTCTATCGTAGAGGTACAAGCTCCATACGGATATGTACTTGATGATACTCCGGTATATTTTGATATTACCGAAGAAAATTCCACAGAGGAAGGTGGCGTAACTGTTGTGAAAGTCAATAAGCCGAATATGGCACAGAAAGGTACTATCACGGTTGAAAAAACCGGAGAAGTATTTAGTGGTGTCAATGTAAGTGGTTCTGAGGACAGTGATGTTATTTATCAGCCTGTTTATGAAGTGACAGGACTTGAGGGAGCAGTTTATGAAGTCCGTGCTGCGGAAGATATTAGCACACCGGACGGTACGCTCCGCTGTTCAAAGGGCGAAGTGGTAGATACTATCACAACAAGCTCCGATGGATTTGTGAAGAGCAAAGAACTTTATCTCGGAAAATACGAGGTCAAGGAAATTACAGCACCTTACGGAATGGTAGTCAGTGGCGAAACCCATACGGTTGAGCTTACTTATGCAGGTCAGAATATCTCTGTTACCGAAACTTCCACATCATTCTATAACGAAAGACAGAAAGTGCAGGTAAGCCTTGTAAAAGCCATTGAAAAGGATAAGACATTTGGTATTGGCGACAACGGAGAAATCAAAAACATCAGCTTTGGTCTTTATGCCGCAGAAGATATTGTATCTGCAAGCGGTACAGTTATTCCGGCTGATGGACTGATTGAGATTGTCAGCGTAAATGAAAATGGAACTGCTGTTATGAAGTCAGACCTTCCGTTTGGCAAATACTATGTCAAGGAGATTGCAACCGATGAGCATTATGTTCTCTCTGATACGAAATATCCGGTTATGTTTGAATATGCAGGTCAGGATACCGCAACAGTTGAAATCAAAGTGAATGATGGAAAAGAAATCAAGAATGAACTTATCTATGGTTCTGTATCAGGTAAGAAGATTGACGAGAACGGAGAAGCACTTGAGGGTGCTGTTATCGGTATCTTCAAAGCCGAAGAAACAGAATTTACAAAGGATACTGCACTTATGACGACTACCTCTGCAAAAGACGGTAGTTTTTCTTTTGCAAAAGTTCCTTATGGCAAATGGATTGTAAGAGAAATCGAGCAGCCAAAGGGATTTGTTCTTGATGAAAAGGCGTATGAGGTCAATATCAGCAAAGCCGAGCAGGTAGTTGAAATTGAGATTGTCAATGAGTATGTTCACGGCAATATCAGACTCACGAAGGTGGACGCTGAATATCCAGATAACAAACTTACGGGTGCAACCTTTGAGGTATATAAGGACACCAATGAGAACGGAAAGATTGATGATGGCGATGAACTTATCGGAAATCTTGAAGAAACCGAAACCGGAATTTATGAGATGAAAGAGCTGCTTTACGGAAAATATATTGTCCGTGAAACAAAAGCACCAGAGGGCTTCCTGCTTGATAAGGGAGAATACTCTGTTTTCATTGAGAAAGACGAAACAACTTATTCCGTTGAGAATAAGGCTGGTGTTGGATTTATCAATGAAGCTATGCGTGGAACACTGAAAATCGTCAAGACATCTTCAGATGGTAAGGTTAAAGGTTTTGCGTTCAGAGTAACCGGAGCAAACGGTTATGATATGACATTTGAAACAGATAAGAACGGCGAAATTGTGATTGAGGGACTTCGTATTGGCGAATATACCGTATCCGAAGTGGCAAACAATGCCTCTGCCGCATATATCACACCTGCCGACCAGAATGTTACTATCAAACTTGATGAAACAGCCGTTGTAAAAATGCACAATGAGTTGAGGGATACTCCGAAAACAGGAGATGATACCAATATGAAACTTTGGTATGTCCTTGCCGGACTTTCTGCTGTCGGTATCGCCGTAACTTCTGTTGTTGCATACAAAAAGAAGAAAAAGGAGGGTAACGAGTAATGGAAGCAAAGACAATTATCGCTATCGCATTAGTCGCCGTTATTGTCGGCGGCTTTATCTTTCTTCAGATTAAAAACCGTAAGAAGTAAGTAACAAGCGAACATTAATCAGTCGGGGCAGAGCGTAAAAAACTCTGTCCCTTTAATTTTTGGAGGAACATCATGAAACAACAGAAAACGGTGGAGAGCCGAGTGCTTGAAATCTTAAAGGAATGCCCGATGTCGAGGTATGATGATATGCTTCTTATTCTGCATTATTACAATCGGTACGGATATATACCTGCCGGAAATCTTCCGCTTGAGGATATTGTATTTAATTACCGAGCATACGGACTTCCTTGTTTTGAAACCATACGCAGGGCAAGGCAGAGAGTACAGTCCCTTTTTCCTGAGTATTCACGTAATCCGCAGAAAGAAGAACAGAGCGGCAGTATTTCTATTGTAATCAACATTAGCTAAGGAGGTATTTTCGTGAAAGACAAAGCAACTTTTCAGAATAAGGTCAAGGTGCTGAATAAACTCTTTGACTCCGGTTGTGATACGGAGAAAAAGTTGCAGCAGCTTGATATGGAAGCAATCCTGAAAATCCCGAATATCACGATTCCTGATATGGGTGTGATTATGGAGCTTCAGAAGAATACAAAGTCCGGTAAACTCTTTTCGTATTTGGGCGGCGGTTCTGATGAAGCAACAAAAATGAGAGGTAAGGAAAATGAAGCAACAGGAGAATAGAGCAGAGCCGCAGGAAAAGCAAATTCGATTTATAGACAGTCATTACAATTTGAAATTCTATATTCCCGATGGTGGAAAAATCAAGATTACTTTTCGTGATGGACACACAGCAGACAGAGTGTGCAAGTATATTGATGACTACCATTTGTATGTCGGAAATTGCTGCTATCATATATGCGAGTTTGCTGAAAAAATGGAGCTTAATGGAAGTAAAGTTGAACCTATCAATCAATCCGAACCGTCAAAAAACAAGACCAGAAACAGAGAAAAACAGCGATAAGGAGGTGCAAGAGTAATGGCACGAAAATATGACCTTATTTCTGAGCTTTACAACCGCACCTGCAAAACGGTTGTGTCAAATCCTCAGAACTGGCAGGCATTCTTAGCTTCGGCTTGCCGAAATTATAAGTTACGTTATGACGAGCAGCTTCTTGTATATGCACAGCGACCAGATGCAACAGCGGTTCTTGAGATAGAGCAGTGGAACAAAATTTTTGGCAGATGGGTCAACCGAGGTGCTAGAGGTATTGCTGTTTTTGCTGATGAAAACCGTTCACGGCAAAGACTGACACATTACTTTGACATTTCAGATACTCACGAAAGCAGATATTCAAGAACAGTCCCGATTTGGGATATGCGTCAGGAATACGAAGCTGATGTGATTGAAACATTGGAAAGCACTTTCGGAGAGATTGAGAATAAGAGCAGTCTTGCCGAAGCAATTATGGGAGCAGCAAGAAATGCGGCAGAGGATAATATCCCTGATTATCTGCAAGACCTTTACTATGCAACCGAGGGCAGTTCCTTTGAGGAAGTGGAAGAGGATATTGTGGCTTTCATTTATAAAAATGTCGTGACAAACAGTGTGGCATATATGATGATGTCAAGGCTCGGCGTTGATACGGACGGTTATTTTGAACTTGATGATTTCAGAGATGTTACCAACTTCAATACGCAGGAAACACTCAATGCACTTGGATTTGCTACCAGTGATATTGCAGAAATGGGATTGACGGAAATATCTAAAACAATTACTGCACTCAACCGTCAAAATCGCATAATTGTCGGTCAGGACAGAAATGAATACAATAAGGTTGAAAATAACGACGAAAGGAGTTTGGACAATGAACGAACTGACCTACACGATGGTGGGCGATTACAGCCTTCCGAACCTGAAACTTCCACAGCAGCCGGAAGTGACGTTGGGCAGATACGCTCAGATGAGGAGAGAGTTTCTGAAGGAACATCACAGAGTCCTTTACTACAATCTCCTGACGAGGGGCGAACTGACACAGCACTTGGCGGAAGTGGAACAGAGAGCCAGCAAGATGGAGGAAACAATTCTGAGCCAGATGGCACAGAAAGAGGGAGTGACCGAACAGATGAAAGCGGAGGATATGATGAAATGGGTTCGTCTGATGAACTCCCTTCACAATTCGGCACAGGAAATCGTGAAAGCGGAAGTGATATTCGCTTAGAGTATTACGACAGAACGCACGAGGATAAAAGCCTTTCGTTTTTTGGACGTGATGAAGTAATCAATGAAATTCTCAGAACGACACCACATTTGTCAGCAAGTCTGGAAGAAATCAAAGATTATTATGAACGTAATCCTGATAACAAAGACCGCACAGAGTATATAAAGAGTATTTTCAATAATGATTATACCGAACTTACTTTAGAGGACGGCAGGACAGTAGGGTACAAGACCTTTGAAAACGTTCTGCATTTGTGGGAGGGCAAATACGACAGCAGAACCGCACAGAGCTATTATGATTGGGCTGTTATTGCCCGACATTTTGAAGCTATGCGATTATTGGGAGAATTAAGTGACAGCATAAAACCATTACCGTCAATGGACGGTCAGATGACATTCATATTAGACGGTCGGGCAGAGGAAAAGAAAACCTCTGCCTTTACTTTTTCTCAGGAGATTATCGACGCTGTTCTTGCGAACGGAAGCGGATTTTCTGAGGGTAAAATGCGTATTTATGAGCAGTTTGAAAAAAGCCTTTCTGCAAAAGAAAATGCCGACTTCTTGAAAAATGAATACGGTTGGGGCGGTTCTTATCCCGTCATAATCGGGGCAGGCATTGATGAGAGCCACGATGGAAAAGGTATTACGATTACGAAAGGCATCGGTAAAGAAAATCCACATATCACACTTTCGTGGTCGCAGGTGGAGAAGCGTATCGGGGAACTTATCCGAACGGACAGATACTTAAATCCAAAGGAAAAAGAACACTATCCTCAGTGGCTTGAAAGCCAAGAGGAACGCAGAACCAAAATCGAGGAAACGAAAAGAAATCGTGAGATACTCTCTAATGCACCACCGGAGCAGGAGGTTGAACCAACCGAAAAAGAACCTGAAGAAGCAGAACAGCCGCAAGATATGCAGTATGAATATCATCTTGGCGATAAGGTGTATATCGGTGCTTCTGAGTATGAAATCTTATCTGTTGATGATGAGAGAGTAATGCTCTATGACTATGATATGCCACTGTTCAATAAGGAATTTTCACGCACAGAGTTTGACAGAAAAGTGCGTGAGAACCCGATGAATGAGCATTTGATTGTGAAGGAAGAACCTGCCGAAGAAAGAAATGAAAAAGAGCCTGAGCCAGTAGTTCCTGCTTGGGAGCAGAAGAAAAAGGTCAAGGGCTTTGACCTGCACCCTGATGTGCCTATGGCAGACCGTCATACCTTTAATCTCAGAGAAAATGAGGTTGAAACGGTAGGTAAAAAGGAACGCTTCCGCAGAAATATTATGGCGATACAGCTTCTTAAAAAGTGTCAGGAAGAAAACAGATTTGCCACTCCTGAAGAACAAATTATCTTATCAAAGTATGTCGGTTGGGGTGGACTTTCAGAAGCCTTTGATGAAAATAATTCAGCGTGGGCAACGGAGTATCTGGAACTTTCTTCGGTATTAACACCGGAAGAATATGCTTCGGCAAGAGAAAGCACATTGACTGCGTTCTACACGCCGCCCGAAGTTATCACAGCCATTTATAAGGCAATGGAGCAGATGGGTTTTAAGGAAGGCAACTTGTTAGAGCCGTCCTGCGGTATCGGTAATTTCATCGGTATGCTGCCGGACACAATGCAGGACAGTAAGATTTACGGTGTGGAACTTGATACGATTTCCGCAGGGATTGCACAGCAGCTTTATCAGAAAACAACCATTGCGGCACAAGGATTTGAAGAAACCAATCTGCCGGACAGCTTCTTTGATGGAGTGGTTGGAAATGTACCTTTTGGAGATTTTAAGGTATCGGATAAAAGGTATGACAAGCATAAGTTCCTGATACACGATTACTTTTTTGCCAAGGCCCTTGATAAGTTAAGACCCGGCGGTGTGATGGCTCTTGTAACGAGCAAAGGCACAATGGATAAGGAAACTTTAGCAGTACGAAAGTATATTGCACAGAGAGCAGAGCTTCTTGGAGCAATCCGATTGCCGAATAATACCTTTAAGGGTAATGCAGGAACGGAAGTCGTTTCGGATATTCTTATCCTGCAAAAGCGTGACAGATTGATAGATATTGAGCCGGATTGGGTTCATCTTGATACCGATGAGAACGGAATTAAGATGAACTCTTATTTTGTGCAGCACCCAGAAATGATACTTGGAGAAATGAAAATGGTATCGGGGCGTTTCGGTATGGAAGCAACTTGTGTGCCGTATGAAAATGCAGACCTTGCAGCACAGCTTGATGAAGCGGTAGCAAACATTCACGGGGAAATCACGGAATATGAAGCCGAGGAAGAACTGGAGGAGGAAGATAATTCTATTCCGGCAGACCCGACAGTGAGAAACTTTTCCTATACGGTGGTGGACGATAAAATCTACTATCGTGAAAATTCCCGTATGACTCCGGTGGAGGTGTCGGCAACCGCAGAGAACCGAATTAAGGGTATGATTGCCATTAGAAATTCCGTCAGAACGCTGATTGAATTGCAGACAGAAGATTACCCTGACAGCGAAATCAAAGCGGAGCAGGAGCGATTAAACAGACTTTATGATACCTTTTCAGGTAAGTACGGACTCATTAACAGCCGTGCAAATACTTCTGCTTTCTCGCAGGATAGTTCATTCTCTTTGCTTTCCGCATTGGAGATAATCGGAGAGGACGGAGAACTGGAGCGTAAGGCTGATATGTTTTCTAAGAGGACAATTAAGCCGCATACTCCGGTTACTTCTGTTGATACGGCAAGTGAAGCGTTGGCGGTATCTCTTGGAGAAAAAGCCACGATTGATATGGACTATATGATGGGGCTTTCCGGTAAATCGGAGAATGAAATCTTTGAGGACTTAAAGGGTGTTATCTTCCTAAACCCGCTTTATGAGTATGGAAATTCTTACGAACCGAAGTATCTGATGGCTGATGAATACCTTTCGGGTAATGTCAGGGAAAAGCTGAGGATTGCAAAGAACTCGGCAGAACTCTATCCGAAAGATTATAAGGTCAATGTAGAAGCACTTCAAAAGGTGCAGCCGAAAGACCTGACTGCAAGTGAAATTTCCGTGCGACTTGGTGCAACTTGGTTGCCACCGGACGATGTGCAGGAGTTTATCTTTCATTTGCTTGAAACACCACGCTATGCACAGTGGAATATCAAAGTTCACTTTTTTCCATTTACGAGTGAGTGGAATATTGAGGGCAAATCCTATGACAAAGGAAATGTAAGGGCATATAACACTTACGGAACTTCCCGCATCAATGCCTATAAGATTATTGAGGAAACGCTGAATTTAAAAGATGTGCGTATCTTTGATTATATCGAAGATGATGAGGGAAAGAAAAAGGCTGTCCTAAATAAAAAGGAAACAGCGATTGCTCAGTCGAAGCAGGAAATGATTAAGCAGGAATTTCAGGACTGGATATGGTCTGACCCTGAACGCAGGGAAAGGCTTTGCAAATCTTACAATGAGAAATTCAATAGCGTCAGACCTCGTGAGTATGATGGAAGTCATATCATCTTCAATGGTATGAATCCTGAAATTGAACTCAGGGAACATCAGAAAAATGCGGTTGCTCATATCCTTTACGGAGGAAATACACTTCTTGCACACGCAGTCGGAGCAGGAAAAACTTTTGAAATGGTAGCGGCAGCACAGGAGTCGAAAAGGCTTGGGCTTTGTAACAAGTCACTGTTTGTTGTACCAAATCACTTGACCGAACAATGGGCGGCTGAGTATTTGCAGCTCTATCCGGCGGCGAATATCCTTGTCGCAACAAAGAAAGATTTTGAAACCAAGAACCGTAAAAAGTTCTGCGGCAGGATTGCAACTGGAGATTATGACGCAGTTATCATCGGACATTCACAGTTTGAAAAAATCCCGATGTCCATTGAAAGACAGAGGGCAATCTTAGAACAGCAGCTTGAGGAGATAACCGGAGGAATTGCGGAACTCAAGCGAAACCGAGGGGAAAACTTCTCCATAAAGCAGCTTGAAAAGTCAAAGAAATCTATCAGGCAGAAACTTGATAAACTCAATGACCAGACGAAAAAAGATGATGTTGTAACCTTTGAGGAACTTGGTGTAGACAGACTTTTTGTTGATGAAAGCCATTATTACAAGAACCTTTATCTTTATACAAAAATGCGTAATGTGGGCGGTATCGCACAGACGGAAGCACAGAAATCTTCCGACCTCTTTATGAAGTGTCGTTACCTTGACGAGATTACCGGAGGACGAGGAACCGTATTTGCAACGGGTACACCTATCTCAAACAGTATGGTGGAACTCTATACGATACAGCGATATTTGCAGTACAACACGCTTGTGAAAAATGGGTTGCAGCACTTTGATGCCTGGGCTTCCACTTTCGGAGAAACCATTACGGCAGTGGAACTTACACCGGAAGGAACAGGATACAGAGCAAAGACAAGGTTCGCAAAATTCTATAACTTGCCGGAACTAATGGCGATGTTCAAGGAGATTGCGGACATTAAAACAGCAGATATGTTGAACCTGCCAGTACCGGATGCAAAGTACCATAACATTGCAGTAAAGCCATCGGAAATGCAGAAGGAGATGGTTGCTTCCCTTGCAGAGAGAGCCGAGCAGGTGCGTGGCGGCGGTGTGGATTCAAGCGTAGATAATATGCTGAAAATCACGAATGACGGAAGAAAACTGGCTCTTGACCAGCGTATGCTAAACGATATGCTGCCTGATTTTGAGGGCAGTAAAATCAATGCCTGCGTCGATAACATCTATCGGATATGGAAAGAAAATGCCGACAAGAAATCAGCACAGCTTGTGTTTTGTGACCTTTCCACGCCGAAGAATGATGGCACATTTTCCGTCTATAACGACATCAGGAAGAAGTTGATTGAGAGAGGTATTCCTGAAAGTGAAGTAAAATTTATACACGAAGCCGACACGGATATGAAGAAAAAGGAACTGTTCCAAAAGACCCGCAAGGGAGAAGTCAGGGTGCTTCTTGGCTCTACTCAGAAGATGGGAGCAGGAACGAATGTGCAGGATAAACTTATCGCACTTCACGATGTGGATTGTCCGTGGCGACCTTCAGATTTGGAGCAGCGTTCCGGTAGAATTGTCCGTCAGGGCAATGAAAATCCGCAGGTAGATATTTACCGCTATGTAACAGAGCAGACCTTTGATGCATACCTCTATCAGCTCGTGGAAGGTAAGCAGAAGTTCGCAAGTCAGATTATGACGAGCAAATCTCCGGTCAGGTCAGCAGAGGATATTGATGAAACTGCACTGTCCTATGCGGAGATAAAAATGCTTGCAACAGGCAATCCGTATATCAAAGAAAAGATGGACTTAGACATTCAGGTGCAGAAGCTGAAGATGTTAAAATCCAATTTCTTATCGGAGAAATACGGACTGGAGGATAAGGTCATCAAGTTCTATCCACAACAGATTGCTTACTTAAAATCCCGTGTAGAGGGACTTACAAAAGATGTTGAAACAGCAAAATCACACCCGAAACCGATAGACGAGCAGCCGCTTGGAATGATGGTATTGGGTGTTTCTTATTCCGAAAAAGCCGAAGCAGGTCAGGCAATCATCAATGCCTGCAAGTCAATGAACAGTCCTGATGCGATACCACTTGGCGAGTACCGTGGCTTTCAAATGGAGCTGTATTTTGATACGGTGCAGCGTAATTATGTTGTGAAACTGAAAGGCGAAACGAGCAGAGATGTACCGCTTGGCGATGATGCTCATGGTAATATCGTGAGAATAGATAACGGCATAGAACGCTTTGAGGAAGCACTTGCTGATACGAAAAACAGCCTTGAAAATACGGAGAAGCAGTTTGAAACAGCGAAGCAGGAAATCGAAAAGCCGTTTGCAAAGGAGGAAGAATTGAGGGCAAAAACTGCCAGACTTGATGAGTTGAATATCCTGCTCAATATGGATAAAAAGGAAAATGAGATTGTCGGCGGAGAGCCTGATGAGGGCGAAGCAGTCGGCGGCAGAAAGGAGAAATCGTATGAGAGATAAACAGAAAGGCGGTGGTCGATATGCCATTTATCGCACCTGAGTTAATCATTCAGGCGAAGCAGATGGACTTATTAACCTACCTGAGAAATTATGAACCGTATGAGCTGGTTAAGTTTTCAGGTAACACCTATTGCACCAGAACCCACGATAGTTTGAAGATTTCAAACGGGAAATGGATATGGTGGTCGAGAGGTATCGGTGGCAGGAGTGCTTTGGATTATCTGATTAAGGTCAAAGGTTACAGCTTCCTTGAAGCGGTGGAAACCATTATCGGACACACAGCGATTCAGGCTCCGGTCTATGAAAAGCTACAGCCAAAAGAGGAAAATAAACCGCTTCTTCTCCCTGAAAAATGTGCTTCCAACAGAGTGATTACAGAGTATCTTTTCGGGAGAGGAATAGATTTTGAAATCATCAATTACTGTATCTCTAATGACCTTATCTTTGAGAGCCTGCCGTATCACAATGTTGTGTTTGTAGGCTATGACGAGAAGAAAGAGCCGAAATATGCAGCCTACCGTTCCACGAATAAGCGTAGGATTATGGGCGATTGCAGTGGCAGTAAAAAAGATTATTCTTTTCGGCTTGGTAAGGAAAACTTGGAGGAAGTACACCTCTTTGAGTGTGCCATAGACCTGTTATCCTATGCCACGCTTGCGAAGCTGAACGGGCAGGATTGGAAAGAAATGAGCTTTGTTTCGCTGTCCGGGGTGTATTCTCCGGCAAAGAAAATTGAGGACAGTAAAGTGCCGATTGCACTGGAAAAGTATCTTGGCAGTAACCCATCTGTCAGGAAAATCCGTATCCATTTTGACAATGATATAGCGGGCAGAAAGGCAGCACAGACCTTAAAAACCATTCTGCCGGATAAGTATGAAATCGTTGATGAGCCACCAAAAGCAGGTAAGGACTTCAACGATTTTCTTTGTATGCGGATGGGAATTTACAATAAAAAAACACACGAAAGGAATGAAGAACGATGAATGATTCTAAGATTAAAGTTCTCTTGGTAGAACCGGAAAAGTACCCGAAGAAAATTGTAATCGACGACAGTCTGGAAGCAATGCAGGAGGTTGTTGGAGGGGATATTGAGGAATATATGCCCTTTGATGATGACGTTGCAATCATCTGTAATGAGGAAGGAAAGGTAAGAGGACTTCCGCTTAATCGTGCAGTTTATGTGCAGGACAACGATAAGAAAGAGATGGTAGATATTATCTGCGGCAAGTTCTTTATCTGTTATGCACCGTCTGAGAGTGAGAGTTTTCAGAGCTTGCCGGACGATATGATGAAGAAGTATAAGGAACAGTTCAAGTATCCTGAACGCTTTTCTAAGGAAGTGGGCGGCAATATCGTGGCTGAACCTTTTAAGCCGAAATCAAAGGATTATGAGAGATAGTAGCCTGAGAACGGGGCAACCCGGAGGAGATGTTTATTCTTAGCGAGCAGACCATTTGGATAAACACAGTTTCCCAAACGGTAAAAGGCTCGTTAGGGGTTGCCCCTAATACCCCGTGAGAAAGGAGAACTTGATTTGAGAGAGTTATTACTTATCGCCGCCGGAACACTGCTCGGCAGTTGTCTTGGCGTTACGATGATGTGCTTATTCCAGATTAACAAAGATTGCAGAGTAAAGAGAAAGGAAGATACCGATTATGAGAAAGAGAAACATTCAGAAGATTGTACGCTTTAACCGCAAGGAAGCACAGGATTTGGCAGCAAAGGCAAAGAAGGCTTGTCTTTCCGAAGCAGGACTTATCCGTTTGCTTATCAGAGGTTACGAGCCGAAAGAGAAACCCGATGACCGCTTCTATGATGTGATGAGGGAACTTTCCTCTATCGGTAATAACATCAATCAGCTTGCTGCCAAAGCAAATACACTCGGTTTCATTGACGCACCTATGCTGAAGAATGAAGCTGCAAAGTGGAATAAGTTCCAGTCAGAGATTGAGAGGACATATCTTCGTCCAAATCAGAGCGAAATGAAATGGCAGTAACAAAGTTGTGGTCGGTAACAGAAAGGCTCGGTCAGGTCATTGACTATGCAACCAATCCCGAAAAGACTTCTGCAAATATCAAAAGGGAGTTTTCACCGGAACAGTATCAGGCTCTTGCTGATGTTATTGCTTATGCAAAGGATGAAGAAAAAACAGAGCGAGAATTTTATGTTGAGGGTATCAACTGTAATGTGGCGATTGCCCGTGACCAGTTCATAACGGTTAAGGAACAGTACCAAAAGACAGACGGTATCCAAGCCTATCACGGATATTTGAGTTTCAAGGAAACAGATATATCTCCTGAGATGGCACAGAAAATCGGAATGGAATTTGCAAATGAAGTGTGGGGTAAAAGATTTCAGGTTGTTGTGACAACCCATCTGAACACAAAGCACCTGCATTGCCATTTTGTCATCAACTCTATTTCTTTTGTCGATGGCAAACATTTGTGGGGAGAGGAAAAAGCGTGGTTCAAATTCCGAAAAGTTGCAGACAGAATTTGTGAGAAGTACGGACTTTACTATGACCCGAATCCGAACCGCAGTAAGCAGTCGGATTATCTGACGATGAAAGAAAAGGCAGGTATGCCGACACGCTACTCGGTTGCAAAAGAAGCCATTGATTATGCTATCGACCACAGCAAGACCCTGAAAGAATTTCAGTTTGCTCTCAAGGAAATGGGATATGCCTATAACCTAAGTCCAAGCCGAAAATACTGGACGGTCATTCCAAAGGGATACGATAAGCCGATACGACTGAAAAATCTCGGAGCAGATTATATCAATGACCGGATTGTAGAGCGTATCAAAGAAAATCGTGACAGATGGGCAGAGATTGAGCCGTTCCAGAGGGCGACTTATAAACCAAGACAGTACCGTATGCAGACCAGAGGGCAGAAGCTGAAAAAGAAAGGCGGGCTTTATGGGCTGTATCTGTATTACTGTTACAGACTTGGTTATCTGCCCAAGTATAAGAAACAGAATAACGCAAGGCTTCATTATCTTTTGAAAGATGATTTGATGAAGCTCGATAAGATTACTGATGAAGTAAGGCTGCTCGGACGAGAAAATATTTCCACGGACGAACAGCTTTTTTCATATAAGACTTCCTTAGAGGAGCAGATGAAAAATCTGATTGCCGGAAGAACACATCTCCGAAAAAAGATAAGAACAAATATTGATGATGGTCAGCTTCAGGCGGCAAAAGATGAAATCGCTTCTATCAATGGAGAATTGAAAAAACTCCGACGGGAAGTAAAACTCTGCGAGGATATTGCGGAGAGGTCAAAGGTTATGGAAGAAAACCTTGAGCATATCGAAACAGAGGAACAAAAACAGCAGAGAAAGGAGAAATCACGCTATGAACAACGGTGGTGACGCAGCAGAGCAGGTCGTTAGGCTTTCGCTTGAAGGATTTGAAGTTGCTGCAAGATTAAGCGGTTCGGCGGCGAAGAATATCGCATTGCTTTTGGTATCGGTTCTGAAGCAGGAACAAAAGACGAAGGGCAAAGCAAGGCTTACCAATATGATTAAGTCAGGCAAGGAGCTGAAAGTCTTTTCCATTCCGCAAAAGGATTTGAAGAAGTTTACCGAACAGGCAAAACGCTATGGCGTTCTTTATTGTGTCCTCAGAGATAAGAACACAAAGGGAGAGAACACTCCGGTAGATATTATTGCAAGAGCAGAGGACGCTTCTAAAATTCAGCGTATCGTTGAAAGATTTGAACTTGGCAAGGTGGATAAGGCTTCGATTGTCAGTGAAGCAGAGAAGGCTATCGCAGACCGTGAAGCGGTTGAGAAAGAAAAGCCGACCAAATCCAAAAGTGAAATCATTATGGAAGAAGCAGTCAGAAATCCAATGCAGAAAGAGGAGCGAGCAAACGCAAACCCCTCAGTCGCCAAAACAGACAAAAGCCCTCTGTCAAGGCAAAACTCAGAGCCGGTAGAAACGCAATCTGATAAGGGTGTTGCAAAGCCAGTGGAAAAGCCATCGGTCAAAGAGAAACTTGACCGTTACAAGGCACAGGCAAAACAGCAAAAAGAAGCAGAGCGTAAAGAGCCGGAGGTTAAGAAAGACGGCAAGAAGCCGCAGCAGAAAAACGGTCAGACGGTACACCGTCAGCCGAAGAAGAAACCCAAAACAAAAGAGAGGTAATTCACTATGACAAATGATTTCAAACCCGCAAAGGCTGGCGGTAATCAGCCGAGATTATCCAAAGAGGAGTATGCGGAAAAGAAGCGAGCAGAAAAAGAAAAGGTCTATCAGATGATTGATGACGCTGCCCGTGAGATTGTGAGTGACCCTGAGAAATTCAAGAGTTTTCTTGATACGCAGAGTCGAATGGACAGATATTCCGCAGCAAATGCTCTCCTTATTTACAGTCAGTATCCGCAGGCGACACAGCTTAAAGATTTTGATGATTGGGGTAAGGACAATGTGAAGATTACCAAAGGGGCAAAGAGTATTTCTATCCTTGAACCAGTGGAATACACAAGAGCAGATGGTTCTCCGGGTATTTCCTACAATGTCAAAAAGGTATTTGATGTTACGCAGACAAATGGAAGAAAAGCTCCGGCAGTATCAGCAAACCGTGACCCGAAAGCACTTATCACGACAATGCTTGATGTATCTCCGGTGGAGGTTGCGGCAACCGATGAACTTCCGTATCCGAATATGGCAGCTTTCTATAATAATGAAAAGCAGACCTTGTATGTGAAGCGTAATGTGGGTGACAGCGTAGCGGTTGCTCAGTGTGTCGCTCAGGAACTCGGACACGCACAGCTTTCTATCAACAGTGAAAGTTACAGCCGCAGGGATATGGGATTTCAGGCAGTGTGTATCGGATATATGCTTTGCAAGAAGTATGGCGTAGATACACAGAACTTTGCGATTAACCGTATTCCGGAGGGACTGGCTTCCAAAGAGCCGAAAGAAATCCGTGCGGAGCTTTCCAAGACCCGAAATGCAATGGCAGAAATTCATAGTCATATCTCTGATGAAATGTTCCGCAAAAAGCAGGAGCGTTCAAAGGACTATGAGAGATAACGGAGGGCAGATATGGAAAAAGAAAAACTCTACCACATTGCTTTGGACGATTACGAACACGGTGTTGTCATTCGCTCCTTAAACGATGAGAAAACAAAGTTGATGGAGGAAGGCAAGTCCGCAGATGCAGTAGACGACCTGCTTGTAAAAGTCGGAAATGCCCCATTGAAAAAGTTCAAAGTAATTGAAAGGAAACGCTCAGATGAAGCGAGATAATGACAGGCAGACTGCCATTATTTTATCCATTGTCGGTATCGTCCCGGTCATATGGCTGGCACTTCTGATTGCACCTTCCATAAGCGGAGGATTGCCGGAGATAGCAGCCAATCTTGCGACACTCTTTGATAATCCGTTTTCCATAAAATTATGTGAGGACAGTCTGAAAACTGTCCTCATTTTGCTTTTGTGCTATGGAATGGGTATCGGGATTTATTTCTCGACAAGAAAGAATTACCGAAGACGAGAGGAACACGGTTCTGCCAAATGGGGCAATGTCAGAGCCATTGATAAGAAATACCGACAAAAACCGCTGTCAGAAAATAAGCTGATGACTCAGAATGTGTGCATTGGGCTTAATGCCAAGAAGCACAGACGAAATCTGAATACGCTTGTGTGCGGCGGCTCCGGTGCAGGTAAGACAAGGTTTTACGCAAAGCCTAATATTATGAACGCTGCCAGAAACAGCTATGTGATATTAGACCCGAAAGGGGAAATCCTGCGAGATACGGGACATCTTCTTGAGAAGAAAGGTTACGAAGTGCGTGTGCTTGATTTGATTTCAATGGAGAAAAGCCATTGTTACAATCCGTTTGTCTATTTGCAGAATGACAATGATGTGCAGAAGCTCGTGACAAATCTTTTCAAGAGTACCACTCCGAAAGGTTCACAGAGCAATGACCCGTTTTGGGATACGGCAGCGTCAATGCTTCTGCTCGCACTTGTATTTTATCTGCACTATGAAGCACCGCCGGAAGAACAGAATTTTGCAATGGTAATGGAAATGCTCAGAGCCGGGGCGATTGAGGACGAGGACGACCCAAGTCCTTCCCCACTTGATAATCTGTTTTCGGATTTGATGATAGATAATCCTGACCACATTGCTTTGAAGTATTACCACTCTTATCATTCCGGTTCTTCCAAAACATTAAAATCCATACAGATAACCCTTGCAGCAAGGCTTGAAAAGTTCAACTTGGAGAGTCTTGCTGCTCTTACTTCTGCCGATGAACTGGATTTGCAGTCACTCGGAGAGAAAAAGGTGGCTCTGTTTGCACTGATACCGGATAACGACTCCAGTTTCAACTTCTTGGTATCCATTCTTTACACACAGCTCTTTCAGCAGTTGTTTTATGCAGCCGACCATATCCACGGCGGCTGTTTGCCGATGCCTGTTCATTTTATGATGGACGAATTTGCCAATGTTTCACTGCCGGACGACTTCGACAAGATACTGTCGGTTATGCGTTCCCGTGGGGTATCTGTAAGCATCATCTTACAGAACTTGGCACAGCTTAAAGCCTTGTTTGAAAAACAGTGGGAGAGCATTGTGGGTAACTGCGATGAATTTCTTTACCTTGGTGGAAATGAGCAGTCAACCCATAAATATGTGTCGGAGCTGTTGGGCAAGGAAACCATTGATACCAACACGTTCGGAAAGAGTACCGGAAGAAGTGGTAACTATTCCACCAACTATCAGATTAGCGGCAGAGAGTTACTTACCCCTGATGAGGTGCGTATGCTCGATAATCAGTACGCTATTTTATTTATCCGTGGGGAAAGACCCATTATGGATTTCAAATATGACATTATGAAACACCCGAATGTGGCACTTACCACAGACGGAAAGGCGAGTCCTTATAAGCACGGAGAAGTCACAAAAGATATTGCTTCGATTGCCATTTGGGACATTGACCCTGCAACACTTCCTGAAAAGGGAATAGAAGAAACGAACTGGGAACTTCTTTCCGATGAGGAGATGGAAGCTCTGTTCATAAACAATCAAACAAATTAAATTTTGGAGGTATTCAACTATGACTATTTTTAAGAAAAAAGCAACTGACATTCAGGAAACAAAGAAACTGCCTATGACCGGAAAGGTTAAGAAAGGCTTCCGTGCTTACTGCACAATGGTCATTGTCGGTGCGTTGGCACTTGGAATGACAACGACTGCATTTGCAGCGAATGACCCGCTTACCGTAGTCAATAATCTGTCCGACTTTATCTTCGGACTTATCCGTGCCATCGGTATGATTTTGCTTGGCTTTGGTATCGTGCAGGTCGGTCTTTCACTCAAATCTCACGACCCTTCTCAGAGAGCCAATGGCTTCCTGACTCTTGCGGGCGGTGTCATTATCACTTTTGCGAAAGAAATCCTTACTCTTATCACAGGCTAAGATAAGAGTTACACAGTTATCGAGGGGTGTGCCAAGTTAAGGGACACCCCTTAATTGTAAGGAGGTGCTTTGAATGAGTGATAACTGGGTAGTTCAAAATCTTGAAAATGCCCTTGAAACTTGGAATGAAAAACTTTCGGAAATATGGACACTCATCACAACTACACCGCAGAACTTTAAGGGCGGGAATATCTGGAAGGTTATTGTTGACATCAACGGTGCAGTTCAGGCTATCGGGCTTGCCTTACTTGTATTGTTTTTTGTGATAGGTATGGTAAAGACCTGCGGAAGTTTTACAGATGTGAAGAAACCGGAACACGCTTTAAAACTCTTTGTCCGTTTTGCATTGGCGAAAGGTGTTATCACATACGGAATGGAGCTTATGCTTGCATTATTTAATATCGTGCAAGGGACGATTTCAACCATTATGAATGCTGCTGGATTTGGAACTCCGGAACAGACGACCTTACCCGCAGAGATGGTAACGACCATAGAGGATTGCGGATTTTTTGAGAGTATCCCTTTGTGGGCGGTAACGCTTATCGGAGGATTATTTATCACGGTGCTGTCGTTCATTCTGATAATGACAGTGTATGGACGATTTTTCAAGTTGTATATGTACACAGCACTTGCACCGATACCGCTTTCCACATTTGCAGGAGAACCTACACAGAATGTAGGCAAGAGTTTTATCAAAAGCTATTGTGCAGTTCTGCTTGAGGGAGCAGTCATTGTACTTGCTTGTATTATTTTCTCCGTATTTGCTTCATCGCCACCAGTAGTGAATCCTGATGCAGCAGCAGTTACGCAGGTGTGGGCATATATCGGGGAATTGGTATTTAATATGCTTGTTCTTGTCGGTGCAGTAAAAATGTCTGACCGTATTATCCGAGAGATGATGGGACTTTAAGGAGAGATTTTGAGATGAACCAAAGAGATTGTAAGAAATGCGTTTACTATGGCGGTAAACGAAAAGGCAAAGTCTTTTGCCTGAATGATAAATGCGTGAGGGAGAAAGACCGAAACCGCAGGAAAGGAAACAGATATGGAAGTAAAAATTAACCGAGAAATCAGAAATTATACAGAGTCAATGTTTTTTGGACTGTCGCTCAGACAGTTCATTTTTTCTGTTCTCGCTTGTGGCGTTGCGGTAGGACTGTATTTCTTGCTCAGACCGTATGTTGGCACGGAAACCGTATCGTGGGTGTGCATTTTGGGTGCTGCTCCGTTTGCGGCACTTGGTTTTGTGAAGTACAACGGTATGACCGCAGAGAAAGCAATCTATGCGTGGATAAAGTCGGAGTTTTTGATGCCGAAGAAGCTGGTATTTCACTCCACCAATGTGTATTACGAACTGATGAAGCCAAGCATTGAACAGAAGCAGAAGGACCATTTTCGAGAATCTAAAACATAAAATAAGATTTAAGCTATTGACAGACAGGTGCTTTCTGAATATACTATAATGATTTAGCATTTGACTAGATGGGCGGCTTGGGAAGAAAGGAGAAATGTTAATATGTATAAGTATGTGGAAGACAAACAGTTTCTGAGCCGTATGCGTTCGTTATGTGGAGAAATAATGCAAGACCTTTGCCATACGCTTAAAGAAGAATATGACATTGGTGCTTCATTCTATCTCGTGGGTAGTGGTGCAAGAAACCTGATATTACAAAATGCTAATCAACCGATTGATTTGGATTATAATCTTGAAATCACAAGAATTGATGATTGGGAAGATTGCAAAGAAATCAAAGAATGTGTCAGAAAGGCTTTCAATATTGTTCTTAGAGAATATGGGTGGAGTGACTGCCAAGATTCTACCTCATCTTTAACAACGGAAAAGCGGCACTTTAATCAGGGAAATAGTACAGAATTTTCAATGGATATTTGTATTGTTTGCGAGGATACAGACGGAAACTATCATCGCCTTATTCACGATAAGAGATGTTTTCCAAACAGATATTTCTGGAATCAAGCACCTAATTCAAGAAACATTAGAGAGAAAGCAAAGTATATCAAAGAAAAAGGAAAATGGACATTAGTTAGAGAGCAGTATCTGAAAATAAAAAAGCAGTATTTGACTTCCAACGACTACAATCATTCCTCTTTCATTTGCTATATTGAAGCAGTCAATAATGTATATAATTCAAGAAAGCACTGGAACTAAATAAAACCAATTTGATGTATCGTCACTATAATCAGTGGCGATATTTTTTTGCCAAAAGGAGGTCATGAGTTTTTATGATTAAGACTCTTACAAACCTGTTTAAGCAGGACAAAGAAAAATTTGTTGTACCGAAAGGTGTGCAGGACGTGATTCCCGTAGTGGCTATCTTTGATGATGGCATTTTCAAAGTGGGAAAGGATAAATATTCAAAGACTTATCGCTTTACGGATATTAACTATGCAGTGGCAAGTCGTGAGGATAAGGAAGCGATGTTCCTTGAATATTCCGAACTTCTGAACTCCCTTGACAGTGGTGCAACGACAAAAATCACAATCAATAATCGTCGGCTCAACAGACTGGATTTTGAGCAGACAATTCTTATTCCGACAACCGGAGATAATCTGGACGAATATCGAGAGGAATACAATAAAATGCTTCTTGATAAGGCAACGGGTGCAAACTCCATTGTTCAGGATAAGTATATTACCATTTCCATCAACAAAAAGAGTGTGGAGGACGCAAGAACTTATTTTGCCCGTGTCGGTGCAGATTTGATTGCTCACTTCGGCAGGCTCGGAAGTAAATGTGTGGAACTGGAAACAGACGAAAGACTTCGTATTTTTCACGACTTTTATCGTGTGGGAGAGGAAAGCTCTTTCCATTTTGATATTAAGGAAACAAGAAAAAAGGGACACGATTTTAAGGATTATATCTGCCCTGACACAATGGAATTTGAAAAGGACTATTTCAAGATGGGAAACCGTTATGGAAGAGTCCTTTTTCTTCGTGAATATGCGTCCTATATCAAAGACAGTATGGTAGCGGAACTTACGGATATGAACAGAAATCTGATGATGTCCATTGATATTGTTCCCGTTCCAACTGATGAAGCAGTAAAAGAAGCAGAGAACCGTTTGCTTGGTGTGGAAACCAATATCACGAACTGGCAGCGTAGGCAGAATGCCAATAATAACTTCTCTGCAACTGTTCCGTATGATATGGAGCAGCAGAAGAAAGAAATGAAAGAGTTCCTCGATGACCTTACAACCCGTGACCAGAGAATGATGTTCGCTGTTATCACGATGGTTATTACAGCAGACAGTAAGGAGCAGCTTGAGAATGATACGGAAGCATTGCTTACCACAGCAAGAAAACATCTTTGCCAGTTCGCAACGCTGAGATTTCAGCAGGTAGACGGACTCAATACGGTAATGCCGTTTGGAACGAGAAAGATTGATGCGTTCAGAACACTTACCACAGAGAGCCTTTCGGTATTTATCCCATTCAGGGTGCAGGATATTTTCCACGAGAACGGTATCTATTACGGTCAGAATGTTATCAGCAAAAATATGATTATCGCAGACCGTAAGCAGCTTTTGAATGGTAACTCCTTTATTCTCGGTGTATCCGGTGGTGGTAAGTCGTTTGCAGCAAAGGGAGAAATCATCAATCAGGTGCTTTCTTCGGATGCAGATATTATTATTATTGACCCTGAGCGAGAGTATTCACAGCTTGTCAATGCGATGGGTGGAGAAGTAATCAATATTTCTGCTACTTCTGACAATCACATCAATGCAATGGATATGAATAAGGATTACGGCGACGGTGCAAACCCTGTCATTTTGAAATCTGAGTTTATTATGTCCCTTTGTGAACAGCTTATCGGCGGAACAAATCTCGGAGCGAAGCAGAAGTCTATCATTGACCGTTGTACGGCAAGTGTGTACCGCAGTTATCAGCAGAATGACTATCAGGGACATATACCGACCTTGCAGGATTTCAGGGCAGAACTTTTGCAGCAGGACGAACCGGAAGCAAAGGAACTGGCACTTGCTATTGAGCTTTTTACGCATGGTTCTCTGAACACTTTTGCAAAGCAGACGAATGTGGATACCAATAACCGCCTTATCTGCTATGACATTCTTGACTTGGGTAAACAGCTTATGCCGATAGGTATGCTTGTTGTCCTTGACTCTATCCTGAACCGTATCACACAGAACCGTGCAAAGGGTAAGAATACCTTTATCTTCATTGATGAGATTTATCTTCTGTTCCAGCACGAATATTCTGCAAACTTCCTCTTTACCTTGTGGAAGCGTGTGAGAAAATACGGTGCATACGCAAGTGGAATTACCCAGAACGTCGATGACCTTTTGCAGAGCCACACAGCGAGAACAATGCTTGCAAACTCAGAGTTTATCATTATGCTGAATCAGGCTTCCACAGACAGGCTTGAGCTTGCAAAACTTCTGAATATTTCCGACCTTCAGATGTCCTATATCACGAATGTGGAAGCAGGACACGGACTTATCAAGGTGGGAAGTTCACTTGTACCGTTTGCAAACAAATTTCCTAAGAACACGAAACTTTATAAACTGATGACAACCAAACCAGGCGAAGCGTAAGGAGGAATTTAAAATGTCTAAGATTCAATTTCGCAATGCTGCACACAGAGATTTTGTATTGGAAAATCTGGATAAGTGCAAAGTCAACGACTGCTATCACAGAGCATTTTTCTATGTGATGGGCATTTCAGAAGAAACGAGAATGAACATCGGAAAGATGTTTGATTTTAAGAGGGACTGTATCATACCGGAAGGTATGCACGGAGGTTGGCAGACAAGTGGCACAGTCAAAGTCTGCCACCTTGCCTTTAATCTCTGGAATGGATTTACGGAAGAAGGCAGGGAAAACCTCTATACACCGGAGGAACTGTTCTGTTGCGGATATGCACCGTACTTTATGGAGGGTATCAAGTTGAGGTATCCGGAGTATTGCAGGGATTTAACCCCGCCTAAGAGAAACGATATGGAAAGGTAAGAGGATATGAGCAGAAAAATCTATATTATTATTGCGGTGGTGCTTACGGTAATGTTGTCTGTAAGCACCTTCTTTATTATTCGTAATCACATTGACTCTGCCAAGCAGAATGAAGTCTATGATAACCTTGCGGAGATTGTGGAGGACGAGCCGCCAAAGGAAAATGAGGGCGTGATGTTTTCGGAAGATAAGGACTATCTTGCTGAATATCTTGAACTTTATCGGCAGAATGAGGATATGGTGGGTTGGATAAAGGTTGAAGATACCAATATCAATTATCCGGTCGTACAGTCTGTAAATGAGCCGAACTTCTACCTGAAGCACAAGTTTGATAAGACCTATTCCGCTTATGGCTGCCCGTATGTGCAGGAAAATTGTGATGTGCAGAAACCTTCAGACAACATCATTATTTACGGACACCACATGAATGACGGTTCTATGTTTACGGGACTGATGAAGTACAGAAACAAGAGCTTTTGGGAAGAACATAAGACTATTACTTTTGATACACTGACGGACAGACACCAGTATGAAGTGATTGCAGTCTTTAAGACGGTTGTTTATACAAACAGCTCCGACAGCTTTAAGTATTATGAGTTTACGGACGCAGAAAATGCGGCAGAGTTTGATGCGTATGTTGCTAAGTGCAAGGAACTTTCTTTGTATGATACCGGAGTATCGGCAGAGTATGGCGACAAGCTGATTTCTCTTTCTACTTGTGAATATTCAAGAAACAATGGCAGGCTTGTTGTTGTCGCTAAGAGAGTGGATTAAACCCCACTCTCTATTATTTTTCGAGAAAGGAGGAAACCGATGGCTGATATAAAAACAAGAGATACAAGCAAAGGTACAATCAAGACCATAAATAAGGCAGCAGTTGCCACGGAGCGAATGAAGAAAGCCTATGTGATGACGAAAGATAAGGCAGAACATTCCACCAATGCTTCGGAAAATTCCGCAGAGGAATATGCTTCCGATAAAATCGAAGCGGCAACGGATAGGACTGTTCACGAAACAGCATACCGTGCGGATAAAGTCGGCAGATGGGGTGTGCGTGAAACAAGACAGAATTATCAGAAAGCCAAAACGGGAATTGAGAATTTCAAGACCAAGCGTGCAGAGAAACAGCTTCAGAAACAATCGGTCAATCCTGTCGGAAAACAGAGCATCCGAACTCTGGAGCGTACGGAGAAAACAATTAAACAGTCTGCAAGGTCGGCAGGAAATACGACAGTCAAGACCGTATCGAAAGGTGCGACCAATACTGTTCAAAGGTCGGTCAAGACCGCAGAACAAACGGCAAAGACTTCTATTAAGACCACAAAAGAAGCTGCCATTATAGCACAGAAAACAGCAAAAACAACAGCCAAAGCAACACAGAAAGCAGCTCAGACGGCAAAGAAAGCGGCGAAAGCCACAGCAGATACCGTCAAAGCGACAGCGAAAGCTACCGTTGCGACAGTCAAAGCGATTATTGCAGGGACAAAAGCACTTGTAGCAGCAATCGCAGCAGGCGGTTGGATAGCGATGTTGATTATTATGATTGTCGTATTGTTTGGTGCTGCCGTAGCAATGTTTGGAGGAGGAAGTGACAGTAATTCCTATACTCCGGTAAGTGCAGAGGTAGAAGCCTATGAACCCATCATACAGAAGTATGCCAAAGAGTACGGCATTCCTGAGTATGTAGAACTTATCAAGGCGGTTATGATGCAGGAAAGCGGTGGCAGAGGACTTGACCCTATGCAGGCAGCAGAAGGAAGTTTCAATACAAGGTATCCGCACGAACCTAATGGAATTAAAGACCCTGAATATTCTATCCAATGTGGTGTTCAGGAATTGAAAGCGGCTCTTACTTCGGCAGAAGTGGAAAGTCCGATAGATATGGAGCATATCAAACTTGCCTTGCAAGGCTACAACTTCGGTAATGGGTATATTTCTTGGGCAAAAACAAAGTATGGCGGTTATTCTTATGCCAATGCAGTGGAGTTTTCCACTCAGCAGGCACAAAGGCTTGGTTGGGACAGTTATGGAGATACCCAATATCCGGCTCACGTTCTGAGATACTATCCGTATGGGCGAGCCTTTACTGCCGGAGGTAATCAGGCGATTGTTGAGGTTGCCTTGACGCAGGTAGGCAATCAGGGCGGACAACCTTACTGGAGCTGGTATGGCTTTAACAGCCGAGTGGAATGGTGTGCCTGCTTCGTATCTTGGTGTGCTGACCAATGCGGATATATTGAAAGTGGACTTGTTCCGAAATTTGCAGGTTGTGTGGACGGTGCAAACTGGTTTAAGTCAAATGGAAAATGGCAAGACCGCACTTATGAACCAAAGGCAGGAGATATTATCTTCTTCGATTGGGAAGGCGACGGTACAACAGACCACGTTGGTATCGTAGAGAAGTGTGAGAACGGCACAGTTTATACCGTAGAGGGTAACTCAGGCGACGCCTGCAAGCAAAGACAGTACGCAGTCGGAAGCAGCAATATCTATGGATACGGTATTCCGGCGTATTAAAAATTCCAGACGGTGTCTGGAAAATCGAAAAGATGGCTGCTCAGTTGAGTAGCCATCAGGTACATTATGAGAAATCGGTTGTTTCTCTGTTATTCAGGAAAATATGGTGTGTATGATAAGTGAAGCTGAAAAGCATATCGGCATTTTCTTTACTGCCGCCTAAAAAGGAAATATCATCGGCAAGGATAAAAAGAATTGCTAACAGCTTCTTGATATATCCAGTGTAGCAGGCATAATCTACATAGATGTTGGCGATATATCCCTCGGCAAATTCTATCAGGTCAGCGTCAATTTCAAAGCTGTTGGATAACTCGTAAACGGTCTTTATGAATTTGTCCTTATCAGCAATTCGTTCTTTACTTGGAACACTTCTGCGGTTCTTCTGTATGAATTTCAAAAAATCATCAGCTTCCGTAAAGTCAGGAGTGATTGTGTTGCCAGTTCCCAAATCTGTTTTGTAATCCTCAAATTTCTCTTTTTCAAACCGATTACTGAATATTATCTTTTGTTCGTCCATTCCTTTTTACCCCTAAGTTTCTTTTTGGAGATTGTTTGACTTGGCTCTTGGGTTGTGAGTTGTCTTTCGCCATTAACAATCGTGAATTACTACTTTTATAGTATAACATAAAAATAGTTGGTAATCATCACTAATAGTTGGTTTGACTTCCTTTGGGTGCGTGTGATTTGAAATCGACTTAACCTATACTATTAGTTATGGAAACACACTAAGGGAGGTGATGTGATGAAGCTCGATACAATCGGCAAGAATATAAGAAAGTTCCGACTTGCGAGGAAATTACGCCAAGAAGATTTGGCTGAGAAAACAGATTTGACAACAAATTATATTGGTATGGTTGAGCGTGGAGAGAAAATTCCGTCACTCGAAACTTTCATAAAGATAGTAAATGCTTTAGGTGTATCATCGGATATGGTTCTTACAGATGTTCTGGAAACGGGATATACAGTCAAGAACTCAATGCTGAATGAGAAGCTTGAAAAACTTGTTCCTGAAGATAGAAACAGAATTTATGAAGTCATAGATACACTTGTGAAGCAGTCAAAGCAAATACTTCCATAAAACACAGAAGTTCGTCCTAATCGACGAGCTTTCTTTTTTTCAGTATAAAAAATTTCTGCTATCGACAAATTTTTCGGGACTTCGACAGAGAGAATATGCTATAACAACAACTGTCAGTGATAGACACATACTAATAGACATAGGAGGAAGTAGAAGTGAACGACATTTTCAGACAAATAGCAAAGGAAAATGGAACAACCGAAAAAGCAGTAAAAGAGGAAATGCAGTTTGCCATTCGGGAAGCAATGAAAAGTGCTGAACCGGAAGCAATCGCTTTTTGGAAAGCAGTTGCACCGGACGGAAAAGAGCCGCCGATAGAAAAGGTCATAGCAATGATTGCATTGAATGTTAATAATAGAATGTATAATTGAGGTGCTTCGGCATCTCATTTTTATTATTCTTTAGAAGAGTTGCATTAGGTGTTTGCAAAAAGTGACACCTTAGTGTCTGAAAGGTTACATTTCTGCCTGAAATCTTGAAATGCCTGAAAATTTAATATATAATGTTAAATGACTAACTGTAACGAAGAAGAATTATAAGATGAAGAGGTGTTACTGATGAAGATATGCTATAACAAACTTCAAAAACTTATGATTGACAATCAAATGAAAAGACAGGATTTAATGCGTGCAGCCGAAATTACATCATACGCTGCAACGAAGATAAATAAGAATGAGCCAGTATCTCTTGAAGTACTGATGAGGATATGTCAGGTGTTTCATTGTGACATTGGAGATATATGCGAAGTTATTTTAGACGAAGATTAAAACACGGAGGTAATTATAGATGGCAAGGGCTGCTAAACCAAAGAAAGAAATATCAATGGAAGAAGCACTTTGGAAAAGTGCTGATAAACTGAGAGGTTCTGTTGAGCCTGCGGAGTATAAGCACGTTGTTCTGAGTTTATTCTTCCTTAAATTTGCCAGTGACAAGTTTGAGGAATGCCGTAATAAGATTATTTCTACACACGGCGAAAAGTATGCGGATATGAAGCCGTTTTATACTCAGGAAAATGTATTCTATCTTCCTGAAGAAAGCCGTTGGAAGTACATTATTGAAAATGCAAAGCAGGACGATATTGCCCTAAAGATAGATACAGCACTTTATACGATTGAAAAGAACAACCCGGCACTGAAAGGTGCTTTGCCGGATAATTATTACTCCCGCTTACATATTGATACGGCAAAGTTGGCTTCTTTGCTTGATGAAATCAATCGTATCAATACAGATGATAAAGAGAACGACATTATAGGTCGTGTATATGAGTATTTCCTTAGTAAGTTTGCTCTTGCAGAAGGAAAAGGTAAAGGAGAGTTCTACACACCAAAGTGTATTGTAAATCTGATTGCCGAAATGCTTGAGCCTTACGATGGAATACTTTATGACCCTTGTTGCGGTTCGGGCGGCATGTTTGTGCAGTCTATCAAGTTCGTAGAAGCACATAGCGGTAATAAAAAGAAAGTGTCTATTTACGGTCAGGAATACACAAATACCACTTTCAAACTGGCAAAAATGAATTTGGCTATCCGTGGTATTTCTGCAAATCTTGGAGAGATGGCAGCCAATACATTTACCAACGACCAACACAAAGACCTTAAAGCAGATTTCATTATGGCAAATCCACCTTTCAATCAGAAGCAGTGGAGAGCCGAAAATGAGCTTGTAGATGACCCTCGTTGGAACGGCTATGAAGTTCCGCCGACAAGTAATGCAAACTATGGTTGGATACTGAATATTGTTTCCAAACTTTCACAAAACGGTGTGGCAGGTTTCCTGCTTGCTAATGGAGCATTATCCGATGATGGCACAGAGCTGAAAATCAGACAGCAGCTTATAGAAAATCACTTGGTAGAAGCGATTATTATTCTTCCGAGAAACCTTTTCTATACCACAGACATCAGCGTTACCCTTTGGGTACTCAATAAGAATAAAAAGGCTCGTGTTGTGGAACAGAACGGAAAGCTCAAACGCTATCGTAACCGAGAAGATGAAATACTCTTTATGGATTTACGACAGATGGGCAGTCCTTATGAGAAGAAGTACATTGAATTGACAGAGGAAGATAGAGCTAAAGTTACAAGTGTATATCATAACTGGCAGCAGGAAGGCTATGAGGAAACTTATGAGAATGTGCCGGAGTTTTGCTATTCTGCTTCTTTTGATGAAGTAAAGGAAAAAGGATTTACTCTTGTACCGAGCAGATATATTGAGTTTGTCAATCGTGATGAGAACATCGACTTTGATACAAAAATGAAGTCGTTGCAGGGAGAACTCAAAGAACTTCTTGTTCAAGAGGAAAAATCCAAATCAGATTTGCTTGCTGTATTTAAGGAGTTGGGATATGAAATCGAATTATAATCAGTTAGGACAATATATTGAAATGGTATCCAGAACAAACTCTGATTTGAAATATGGTATTGAAGATGTTCGAGGTTGTTCTAATACAAAGCAGATGATGCAAACAAGGGCAAACTTAATTGGACGTACTTATGAGAAATTCATTGTTTTAAGACCGCAGGAGTTTGTATTTAATAGACGTACAACTCGCAATGGAGAAAAAATCGGTATGGCGTACAATAATACCGATAGAGAGTATATTTTTACGAATGATTATGTCGCATTTAGAGTTAAGCAGGAATATCTTGATAAATTGCTGCCAGATTATTTGTACATGTTCTTTTGTAGGGACGAATTTGATAGATATGCTCGATATAAGTCAACTGGTAGTGCCACGGAATTCTTTAACTGGGAGGATATGTGTGCAGTCCCATTTGAAATTCCACCAATGGATTTTCAACAGCTTGTTGTAAATGCTTATAAGGTTTTGAACGAAAGAATAGAAACTAAACAGAAGATAAATGATAATTTAGCGGCTTAATATGCCAGCTTTGCCAATAAAACAGATTGCAATTCATAAAGTCTTTGAATTTCGATAGTATTTGCTTCGATTTGCTCATTAAATATATCGAATTTATGTTGAAAGTCCTCTATAACTTCTGCTGGGGGTACGAGGATTTTCATTGACTGTATATTGTACATCGGTAACTTAGATTGAACTGCACCAACTGTTAATAATTCAATCTCTTTTATTTGCTTTTTATAGCAAAGAGTATAGTAAAGATAATCAGGGGTAACCGTATGAATATTAGCCAGTTTAACGCAGTTTTCAGTAAGGTTTGCATTGTTGAGCGAAGTATGTATTTTTCCTATCAAGCCAATAGTTCCAACGATAGAAATAACAATATCGTTAGTATTGACAATATACCGTGATATAGCAGAATGTGTTTCTTCATCAATATATTGAAATTGATTGGTCAGATACACATACCGATTGCTTCCCAAATCACGCACACGGATATATGGGTGTGCGGTTGGAGTATCAAGCAGTTCGCCATCGGCAGGGAGTCGTTTCCCACCTTTAATTGAACAAAGACTATCTAATGTAGCAATACTGTAACCATCTGGTAGTTCATTTTCATTATAAAAAGCTGCAAATTGCTCCTGAAACAATGATTGAGCAGTTTCTTCTAAATTATCATTTACAATAGAACTCCCATCAGTGGCGGGAGTTAAAACAAGGGACTGCCACTGGTAGTCGTTCTCTTAAAAAACAAAAGGAGAATTGACTATGAAAAAGAACCTAATTACAGATGTTATTCAAGGAATGTTACCTTACCTGAATAACGCACAGACAGAAAGATTGCAAGAGGTGTTGCAGCATACACTTTTTGATTATGAGGTAACAAAGACAGAAAGAGATAAGGAACTTTCAGAACAGAATTTAGTAGAATCTTTCCTATCGGCAAAGCGTATTGAAGGCTGTTCGGAGAAAACCTTGAAATACTATAATGCAACGATACAATCGATGCTTGATGGCATTGGAAAGGGTATCAAATATATTGTGACCGACGATATTCGTTGCTATTTGACCGAGTATCAGGCTAAGAAAAAATCAAGTAAGGTTACGATAGATAATATAAGACGAATACTTTCCAGTTTTTTCTCTTGGCTTGAGGACGAGGATTATATTTTGAAAAGTCCGGTCAGGCGAATACATAAGGTTAAGACCGGAACGAACATTAAAGAAACCTACTCTGATGAAGCACTTGAATTGATGAGGGATAATTGCAAGGAACTCAGGGACTTGGCAATGATTGATATGCTTGCCTCAACGGGTATGCGTGTCGGAGAAATGGTGTTGCTAAATCGTGAGGATATAGATTTTAACGAAAGAGAATGTGTTGTTTTCGGTAAAGGGGATAAAGAGCGAATAGTTTATTTTGATGCAAGAACAAAAATACATTTGCAGAACTACTTGAATAGCCGAAAGGACGATAATCCGGCACTTTTTGTATCATTACAATTTCCGTATAATCGAATGAATATCGGAGGTATTGAAGTGAGATTACGACAGCTTGGAAAACGATTGGGACTAAATAAGGTACACCCTCATAAATTCAGGCGAACACTTGCGACAATGGCAATAGACAAAGGAATGCCAATAGAGCAGCTTCAGCAGCTCTTGGGACATAAAAGAATAGATACTACATTGCAATATGCAATGGTTAAGCAGAGTAATGTGAAAATTGCTCATAGAAAATACATTGGTTAAGGTGGTAGGAATGAAAGAAGGATACAGATTTCTTGGGGAATATATACGACAGGTAGATATTCGCAATAAGGAAGGAAAAAAAGAAAATCTCTTAGGTGTTTCTGTACAAAAGCAGTTTATTCAGTCTATTGCAAATACTGTTGGGACAGATTTTACAAAGTATAAGATAGTTAAAAAAGGACAATTCACATATATACCAGATACCTCTCGTAGAGGAGATAAAATCGCTATTGCATTGCTTGAAGATTATGAAGAAGGGCTTGTAAGCAATGTTTATACAGTATTTGAGGTGATAGATACAGAGAAACTTTTGCCGGAATATTTAATGTTGTGGTTTAGCCGCCCTGAATTTGATAGATATGCTCGTTTTAAATCGCACGGCAGTGTACGTGAAGTAATGGATTGGGAGGAAATGTGTAAGGTGGAACTTCCAGTACCAGATATTGAAAAGCAGAGAAAAATCGTGAAAGCCTACAAGACAATAACCGATAGAATAGCTTTGAAACAGAAGATAAATGATAATTTAGTTGCAACTTTACAGATTATATATAAAAAAATGTTTTTGGAATCACAAAACACATATATAACAAAACCTCTTGCAGATTTATGTTCCAAAATAGGTAGTGGTGCAACTCCTAAAGGTGGAAAAGCTGCATATTTTGATAAAGGAATATCGCTAATCCGTAGTATGAATGTTTTTGACTATTTCTTTTCGTATCCGGAGTTGGCTCATATCTCTCAAATTCAAGCAAATGCGTTGGCAAATGTGGAAATACAACAGGCAGATGTATTATTTAATATAACTGGAGTATCAGTTACCCGATGTTGTGTAGTTCCTGATGATGTTCTGCCCGCCAGAGTCAACCAACATGTAATGATTATCCGACCATATAAAGGTAAAAATATGAGCTATTATATAATGTGTACTTTATGTACATCTGAAAATAAAGCAAAATTACTTGGTATTGGTCAATCCGGTTCGACTCGTGAAGCAATAAATAAACAAGAACTTGAAAGGTTTGAAATTCCTGTACCTTCAGATGAGGAACTTGAAAGGTTTGGGGAAATAGCCACCAAAATTTATGCTTTAATTTTTTCTAATACAAATGAAATACGAATGCTTTGTGATATGAAAGATACACTTTTAACCAAATTATCAAGCTACTAAATTATCATTTACTGCAAGGAGTGTGAAAAATGGATAAAGAAAAGTTAATCAAACTTGCAGAGGATTTATATCAAAGTGCATTTGACGCTAATGCGTATTATGCAATTATGATGCAGTATAGAGAAATGAGCAAGAAGTATAACGATGAAATGAATCTTTCTCCTGCCTTTTATCAAGTAGTGTATGGGGCGTTGCAAAAGGCTTGTTTTATGGAAATTGCAAAATTGTATGATAAAACAAAAGACGTTGTTTCAGTTGGGTTGCTCTTAAAGTATTGCAGAGATAATTTGGACTTATTTCCAGAATATAGAGATATAGTAACAATTAAGGAAGAGGGTAGAGAATATTCTTTCCAAGTTCCATATCAGCATCATTTGAAATCAACGGAAGAATGTTTCTATGAAAATGAAGTGAAAAGCCAAAGAGAAATTCTAAAATTATTTGATACACCTGATTTTGAAAAAGTACCAATACAAGTTAATCTGACATTTTCAGAATTTTTAGGATTGTATCAAAAGCGTTTTTGCTCTCTCAGCAAAAAACAAGAGAATATTCGTGTTCAAAGAAACAAGATATATGCTCATAATGACGAGAAACATATTTTAGCAGAAGAAAAAGTATGGGATAAAAATCCGGTTACATATCCTGATATTCAGGAGTTGATAGATTTTGCTCTTGATTGCACGAGGCTAATACTTGGGGCATTGACTGGAGTAAGTCGTGCAGTAAGTTATGGAAATATAGATGATATGGAAGGAACTCTAATGCTTGCCAAATTGGGACTGAAATATCAGGATTATGAAATGGAACAGCGACATAAGCAAATATTGAAAGAGATATATGCTGATAAAAAGGAGTGAACGCAATGGCAAATTTTAATGAACACGCATTGGAAATGTCAATAATGGAGTTGTTCAAAGACGAGGGCTACACCTATGTCAGTGGCGACCAGATACACAGAGAAAGGACAGAGGTTCTGCTTACGGACGACATGAAGCAATACCTTTATAATCGCTATGCGAAAGACGGTATTACACCGAGTGAGGTGGATAGTGTCATTCTAATGCTGCGTAATATTTCCGGTACGATTTATGAAGCAAACAAAGCTGTATTTAAGTTGCTCTGCGATGGATTTATTCTTAACCGTGAGGATAGAACGCAGAAAGACCTCTACATTGAACTTATTGATTTCGACACTCCCGAAAACAATATTTTCAAAGTGGTTAATCAGTTTGAAATTGAAGGCGTAAATAATCAGTTGCGTATTCCTGATGGCATTGTGTTCGTAAATGGTATTCCTGTTGTTGTTCTTGAATTTAAGAGTGCGGTACAAGAGAATACGACCATAATGGACGCATATAAGCAGCTTACAATCCGTTACCGCAGAGATATTCCGGAGATTTTCAAATACAATGCGTTTGTTGTTATCAGTGATGGAGCAAATAATAAATATGGTTCTTTCTTCAGCCCGTATGATTTCTTCTATGCGTGGAGAAAGATAAACTCAGACGATAAAGAACTGGACGGTATCAATTCTCTTGTAACAATGATAAAGGGACTTTTCCGAAAAGATCGTTTGCTTGAAGTTATCAAAGATTTTATTTATTTTCCGGATAACTCAGATAAGGATTTGAAGATAGTGTGCCGTTATCCACAGTTCTTTGCGGCAAATAAATTGTATGAGAATATCAAGGCACATCTTCGCCCAGAAGGAGATGGTAAAGGTGGTACATACTTCGGAGCAACAGGGTGCGGCAAGAGTTATACAATGCTTTTCCTTACCCGTATGCTGATGAAAAGCAAATACTTTTCCTCCCCGACTATTCTTATTATTACAGACAGAACAGACCTTGACGACCAGCTTTCCAAGCAGTTTGTCGGTTCAAAGAAATATATCGGAGATGAAACTGTTGTAAGCATTGAATCCCGTGAGAAACTTCGTGAGGAGCTTCAGGGACGAGAGAGTGGCGGTGTTTATCTGACTACCATTCAGAAATTTACAGAGGATTTGCAGCTTCTTACAGACAGAACGAACGTTATTTGTATTTCTGATGAAGCACACAGAAGCCAAATCAATCTCGACCAAAAGGTTAAGATTACAGAGTCAGGTGTTCAGAAAACCTATGGCTTTGCCAAGTATCTGCACGATTCTTTACCAAATGCGACTTATGTAGGATTTACCGGAACTCCGGTTGATGGAACAATCGAAGTCTTTGGTGGTGTTGTAGACGCATATACAATGACGGAAGCTGTTAAGGACGGTATTACAGTTAATCTTGTTTACGATGGTCGTGCAGCCAAGGTTATGCTCAATCAGGATAAGGTAAGACAGATTGAAGAATATTATGCTCAGTGTGAACTTGAGGGGGCAAATGAACATCAAGTAGAAGAAAGTCAGAAAGCAGTTGCCAAAATGGAAGTTATTATTGGCGACCCTGATAGACTTCGTGCTGTTGCGGAGGACTTTATCAAACATTATGAAACCCGTGTGGCAGAAGGTGCAACTGTAGCAGGCAAAGCAATGTTTGTATGTTCCAACCGAAATATAGCATACGATTTCTATAAAATAGTAAAGGAACTCAGACCGGAATGGACAGAAAAGAAGATTTGTGATGACGGGGTTGTTCTGAGTGAAAAAGATAAAAAAGAGTTGAAGCCAATGGAAAAAATTAAGTTGGTTATGACTCGTAATAAAGATGATGAAAAAGACCTCTTTGATATGCTTGGCACAAAAGAGGATAGGAAAGAATTTGACCGTCAGTTCAAAAATCCGAAGTCAAACTTTAAGATTGCCATTGTTGTAGATATGTGGCTGACTGGTTTTGATGTGCCGGAGCTTGATACGATTTACATTGATAAGCCTATTCAGCAGCATACCCTTATTCAGACGATTTCCCGTGTAAATCGTGTATGCGAGGGCAAGGATAAAGGCTTGATTGTTGACTACATAGGTATCAAAAAAAACATGAACACTGCCCTCAAGAAATATACGAATTTTGAGAGCGAAGAATTTGAAGGTGTGGAGCAGTCTATCACGATTGTAAAAGACCAGTTAGAAGTTCTTGGTCAGATGTTCCACAACTTTAACAGTAGTGATTTCTTCAACGGTTCTCCTACTGAACAGCTTGCCTGCCTGAATCGTGCAGTTGAATATGTGCAGTTGTCTGAAGAACTGGAAAGAAGATTTATGGCAGCAGTCAAGAGAATGAAGCAGGCATTTAATCTTTGTAGTTCAAGTGAGAAATTCTCTGATGAAGATAAGGATTATATCCATTTTTATTGTGCTGTCCGTTCTATCCTTTTCAAGTTGACAAAAGGCGATGCACCGGATATTGAGCAGATGAACGCTCGTGTCCGCAAAATGCTTGAGGGTGCAATTCAGTCTGATGGCATTGAGGAATTATTTGAAACCGGAAAGCATATATCGGTGGACATTTTCAGCGATGAGTATATGGATAAGATAAATGCTATTCAGTTGCCGAATACGAAAATCAAGATACTTCAAAGACTTCTTTCTCAGGCGATTGACGAGTTTAAGAAAGTCAATAAGATTATGGGTGTGGAATTTGCAGACAGACTCAAGAAAGTTGTTGATGAGTATAATAACCGTCGTCGTGATGAATCGTATGCCAACGAAGTCCTTGATGATGTTGCGGAGCAGCTTGCACAGTTGTTGTCTGAACTGAAAACAGAAAAGAACTCCTTCAAGAATATGGGTATAGATTATGAAGAAAAAGCTTTCTATGATATTTTGAAAGCAGTTTCCAAGAAGTTTGAGTTTGAATATCCGGACGATAAAATGATTGAACTATCCAAGAGGATAAAGTTGATTGTTGATGATAAGTCACGCTATACCGATTGGTCTGCCCGTGATGATATTAAGGCAAACTTGCAAGTGGATTTGATATTGCTGCTTGATGAGTTCGGCTATCCGCCAGTAACCATTGATGATGTTTACAAGGAAGTTCTTGAGCAGGCAGAGAATTTCAAGAAGTATGCACAGTAAATGAGAGGTGTAAATGTAAATATGTTTTATGACGATTTAAATACAGAAGAACAAGTATCATACCTTATTAAACCAATCCTTCAAGTCCTTCAGGAAGCAGGTGGACAGTTAGAGCGTTCTGAAATTAGAGACAGAATTAGTGAGTTAGATGAGCATATTGCTGAATTTGAACAGAAACTATATACATCTAATAAAACAGGAAATCAGTACAAAAAATTTGATTTTAAGTTTAATTTTGCTATTAAAGAGCTTAGTTATGTCGGACTCATATCTTATGTGAAATTCAATCCAAAGATTACACTTACTCAAGATGGAGCAAATGTAGATTTAACAGATTTTGATGTTAAGACAGAAGTAAGGGATAAGGCTCGAAGCTATTGGGAGGAACATTCGACTAAGAACAAATCGAAAAACAAGCCAGTAGAAACACTGGAGGTTGAAGACGAGGAGAATGAATCCACAGATGACGAATTGTTAGATGATTTCAAGGTAAAACTTCAGAGTGCAATCGCTAATATGTCTCCAGCAAAGTTTGAACAATTTTCACGAGCACTTCTTACAAAGATGGGAGTGGAGTTTACCAACAAAGGCGTTCAGGTGTCAAATGATGGTGGTATTGATGGTTATGGATATCACGTAGATGCCGATGATTTTAGAACAACCAGAGTGGTTATTCAGTGTAAAAGATTTAATTCAAATCCAGTGAGTGAGCCGGATATCAATCAATTTCTTGGGGCGATGAACAAATATCAAGCCGATTATGGAGTATTTATTACTAATAGCCGATTTACCAATAAGGCAAGAGAGGCTGCGAGAGAAGGTACGCCGATAACACTGATTGACGGAAATGATTTAATCAGACTGGTTATTAAATATGAATTGTATATAACACCAGTCACAACATATGTATTGGATGGTTTTTATACCGAGGATTGACACTAACGATAGCATAATTTACTCGAAGGAATTTTAGAAGGGAGCATAGAATGATGGCAAAGCAAAAGACCTATATCGCAATTGACCTCAAATCATTCTATGCTTCTGTGGAGTGTAAAGAGCGAAATCGTGACCCTTTGACAACAAATCTTGTGGTTGCAGATAAAAGCAGGACAGAGAAAACCATCTGCCTTGCGGTATCTCCGTCATTAAAAAGTTATGGGATACCCGGCAGACCACGCTTGTTTGAAGTCGTGCAAAAGGTAAAAGAAGCTAATAACAACCGAAGATGGAAAGCACCAAATCGTACATTTACTGGTTCATCTGATGACAGTACAGAATTAAATGCGAATCCAGCATTGGAGATTGATTATATCGTTGCACCACCTCGTATGGCATACTATCTGGAGTACAGTACCAAGATTTACAGTGTTTACTTGAAATACATTGCTCCGGAAGATATTTTCCCTTACTCGATTGATGAAGTATTTATAGATGCAACAAAGTATCTGAATACCTATCAGATGACCGCAAGGGAACTTACCATGACGATGATACAGGATGTTTTGAAAACGACTGGAATCACAGCAACAGCCGGAATCGGCACGAATATGTACTTGTGTAAGATTGCGATGGATATTGTGGCAAAGCATATTGAGCCGGATAAGGACGGTGTGCGAATAGCTGAATTGGATGAAATGTCATATCGCCGGAAATTGTGGAGTCATCGCCCGATAACCGATTTCTGGAGAGTCGGAAATGGTTATGCGAAGAAGTTAGAGGAACACGGACTTTATACAATGGGCGATATTGCAAGATGTTCTATCGGAAAGCCGAATGAACTGTATAACGAGGAATTGCTGTACAAGCTGTTCGGTATCAATGCGGAACTGCTCATAGACCACGCTTGGGGATATGAGCCTTGCACAATGGAGCAGGTCAAAGCATATAAGCCGGAAACAAACAGTGTATCTTCCGGTCAGGTGTTGCACTGTCCATATGATTACGAAAAGGCAAAGTTGATTGTAAAAGAAATGACCGACCAAATGGTGCTTGATTTGGTGGATAAAGGACTTGTAACTGACCAGCTTGTGTTGACAATCGGCTATGATATTGAGAATTTAAGTAATCCGAACCTAAAATATCAATACAAAGGCGAGGTTACGATTGACCGATATGGACGCAAAGTTCCAAAGCACGCACACGGAACAGCGAATCTTGAGAAAAAGACTTCCTCTACTCGATTGATTACCAACGCCGTGATGGACTTGTATGACAGGATAGTTGACGAGCATTTGCTTGTACGCAGAATAACAATCACAGCGAATAAACTTGTTGATGAAAAATCCGTCAAGCAGGAAGATGAATACCAGCAACTCGACCTCTTTACCGATTACGAAGCACAGAGGAAGAAGCAGGCGGAGGAAGAAGAAAAATTAGAACGAGAAAGGCGTATGCAAGAAGCAATGCTGAGTATCAAAAAGAAGTTTGGCAAGAATGCTGTGTTGAAGGGAATGAACCTTGAAGAAGGTGCAACCGCCAAAGACCGAAACGAGCAAATCGGCGGTCATAAGGCTTAAACAAACTGAAATTTGAGGAATAAAATATGGGCATATTAGAAATAGTTTTTAATTCAAGAAAATTTGATTTGAATGATGATGTTCTGATGGGATTTGATAATTACTTTGATAAAAAAAGTAAGGATTATAATAGCTTTTGTTTAGACGAAGAAGATATTAATCCTTTACAAAACTTTGTAGCACAGATTAAGTCTGCTGACTCAGATAGTGTAATTTATGTATCTACTTATGGCTATGAAATCACAAATAGTAAAGGAGAAAAATCAACATACGCCGATGCTCTTTGGATTGACACAGTTTTACCTATTTCCCAAATAGAGAGATATATTGAAAAAAGTGGTGTTGCTGAACCAAGTAATATTTCTTTTGTTGGAGATAGTGATGAATGTGGAAACTATAAAGTATGGATTATAGCTCAGGAAGAGAATAATCCTCATATTATAGAGCTGACTGACCGCAAGAAGATAGACCATATGATAATATTATATTGGGATTGATAAGTTATAAAATTCAAGTTTGAAAGGAGTGTTAAATATGAAATTCCCATTTTATGATGCACCAAATACAGCTACAATAACCTGTTGCCACATATTAGAGAATGGAGAACCTATTTTGTATGTATCACATGATGAAGATGATGGAATGTGGCAATTTCTATGTGGAAAAGCACATGAAACAGACGAAGCAAAGTTAGTATCCTTAAAATCAGTATTCGACTTAGATAATTCTGTTGGTATTCTAAAGGATATGCCTTGCGGTTACTATGCTGAAAGAAAAGCTCAAGATGATGAATGGAGTGTTAGAAAACGGTAACTATCAGCTCGGTTAATTCAAGTTGATATTTCACATATTTTAGGAAATTTAATAACTGTTATATTTGATTATCAAATTCTTCGCAAACCCTTGAAAATACTAAGTTTGTAGCAAGTGAACTTTCCCTTACTCTTTCCC
>NZ_JANFYP010000021.1:0-67797 GCF_024460535.1 Blautia sp. MSK.18.38
CCGCACGTACGGATCTGTGAGGGGCTAAGATTGAGAGGTCTTAGTCTACTCGACTACAGAACTGAATCAAAAGAGCTCGAAGGAGCTCTTTTTCCTTTTTTATAATAGTATCATTATGGTATAATAGAGACATTAAAATCGGAATTTCAGGAGGTGTTTTTATGCCACAAATGAATAAGGGAGGAAAATTTATTTTCGGGAAATCACTCATTCGGACGGATGGAACATTGCGGATTCCACCGCAGGCAATGGAAGAATATCACATTGCAGATGAAGGAAAAGTATATCTTTTTACCGGAAGTAAGATTACCGGTGGCTTCTGCGTCACCCGGAAAGGCCTTTTGCATCCGTCAAAACTTGGTCACATTTTGGACGATACTCCACCGTTGCTTGATTACTCAGCAGGTTCTGGCGAATTTATCAAATACAAGGGGCGTTCCTACTGCTGGGTAGAGATTTCACAGGAGGGGCAAATTCTTCTTACGAAGAAAATGATGGATTTTTTGAAGGTGAGACCCGGAATGGAGCTGCTCTCTATCCGCAGTAGCGACATCGCGTTTACGATGGGAGCTAAAGGACCGCTATTGGAAAAAGCAGAAAACTATGATGGTGAAATTCCGCTTTTTTAAGTGTAACAATTTGAATTTGTGGAGGATAACTATTGTGGATAAAGCAGTTATTTATATACATGGAAAAGGTGGTAATGCTGAAGAAGCTATTCATTACAAACCGCTCTTTAGTAATTGTGATGTGATTGGTCTCGACTATACTGCACAGTTTCCATGGGAAGCAAAAGAAGAATTTCCATTACTTTTTAATTCAATTTATAGAAACTACAAGACGGTTGAAGTAATTGCCAATAGCATTGGAGCGTATTTTGCTATCAATGCCTTATCAAATCAGCAAATAGAGAAAGCATATTTTATTTCGCCCGTTGTAGATATGGAAAGGCTTATTGCTGATATGATGATTTGGGCAAATGTTACAGAGGATGAACTCAAAGAGAAAAAAGAAATTCAGACAACCTTTGGAGAGACTCTTTCATGGGATTATCTTTGCTATGCAAGAGAAAATCCTATTATATGGGAAATCCCAACGCACATTTTGTATGGTGAAAAAGATAATCTTACCGCTTATGGAACGATATTTGAATTTGTACAGAGGACTAATTCAACATTTTCTATTATGAAAAATGGAGAGCATTGGTTTCATACGGATGAACAAATGAAATTTCTTGATGAATGGATAATAAAATCTTCCAAATAAATTCCAGCTTGCAGGGAAGTTGGTTATCACGGAGATGAAGAGAAATGGATGAGAGGAAAGCGTATTGGTTTGAACAGCCATATATGCCGCGGATGAAAAATATTGCGGTGGCTCCTGTTATTCTGGAAGATGGAAGGCTGTCCTTCTGTGTTCCGGGGGATGATGGTCCTCCGTGGTCAGGGGTGTGGAACCTGACAGGAAAGGTTGTTCTGGACGGGGATGATTATTTTGAGTTCCAGTGTGATGATGAAGTGATGCACAGACGAGGCGGAACATACAAGTTTTGTGCATTGGATATTGCTACATTCAGACGGGAAACCTGCCGGTAGATATCACAGGGAGAAGAAATTGCAGACTGCTGTAAAACAACAGAAGAACTGCATGAATGGTACCTGAAACACTGGACTTACAACAGATAGGATGATTATATTTACGAAGGCATCAGTCACCTGGTTGGCTGGTGCTTTTTTCGTGGGGAAATGGAGGTGGCGGGATGTATCCTGTGTCGGATGCTTTTCTGAGGGCAGTCAGGAGTAATACAAGAAAATATTACTGGACGGGTACAATCGTTACCAAGGGCGGAATGACGTATGAGTTCGGGGCAAAGGAGATTGTGAAGGGTTCCGGGTATATTTCCAGGCAGTGCTGTGGGAGTACGGAGATTGAGCTGGGAACGGTGTATGCTGCGGAGATGGGGATCACACTTCTGAGTGATATTGACAGGTATACGCTGGAGGATGCACTGGTGACGCTGGTGTTTCATCTGGTGCTGGCGGATGGTTCGGTGGAAGATGTGCCGATGGGAGTTTTTGAGGTCAGTGAGGCGAACCGTCTGGCGAAGTGCCTGGAACTGAAGGCGTATGATTTTATGCTGCGGTTTGATAAGAGTTTCAACGGATTTGAGACTGTGGGGACTGCTTATGATTTTATTACTTTGTGCTGTAAGCGGTGTAAAGTGGAGTTTGCGAATAAGAGGGCGGAGATTGATGCCATGCCGAATGGCGGGGTGACGCTTTCTGTTTATACTGAAAATGATATTGAGACCTGCCGGGACGTGCTGTTTTATGTGGCACAGGTTCTGGGAGGTTTCTTTATTATCAACAGGGAGGGAAAACTGGAACTGAGAAAGTACGGGAAGGATCCTGTGATGAAGGTGGAGCAGAGACACCGTTTTTCTTCCAGTTTTTCGGATTTTATTACCAGATACACGGCAGTGAGTTCCACCAACAAGCAGACGCAGATTGCAGAGTATTATGCTCTGGATCCGGATAACGGGCTGACCATGAATCTGGGTGTGAACCCACTTCTGCAGTTTGGACTGGCAGAGACCAGAGAGATGTTGTGCAGGAATATATTGACGGATCTGTCAGTGATCAACTATGTACCTTTTGATTCGGATACAATCGGGAACCCTGCCCTGGATCCGGGGGATGTGCTGACATTTGCAGGAGGACAGGCGGATGAGGGACAGATCACCTGCATCACTTCCATCAGACAGAAGATCGGGGGAAAGCAGAGCCTGAAATGTGTGGGGAAGAACCCGAGGCTGGCTCAGGCAAAGTCAAGAAATGACAAGAATATTTCGGGACTGCTGAATCAGATTGAAGACAATGCGAAGACCGGGAAGATCGGGATCCATATGTTTACCAATGCTTCCGCGCATGAGATCGGGCAGACGAAGGTGAAGCTGATCAGTATCCAGTTTGCTTCTTCTGAGGAAAACCATATGCAGTTTTTTGCACAGGTTGTTGTGGATGTGGCTGCGGATCCGGTGGAACGGTCTGCGGAGGCTTCCGGGACTGTGGTGATTCCATTTCCGGGCGGAAGCGGCAGTGGAACTGGAAGTGGTACGGGTGGTTCTGATGGAACCGGGGAGACATCGGATGAGGAAGTTCTGAAAATGATGCGGCAGGGAATGAAGTTGGAAATACTTCCGGGGATGAGAATACAGGGAGTACGGATGATGTCGCTGGTGGCTCGGATTCCGGATCCGGAACCGGGAGTGGTTCGGAGGTTTCTGTGGATGTGAGCCTGCCGGTGAAGTGGCAGGAAGACGGACAGGCGGTCTGCCATGTGGTCTTTGAATTTAATAACGAGGAGATCGTGGAGCATTGTCCGGTGGAGACCTGGCATTCAGGGAAACATATTTTGTCGCTGTATTATCCCATTGAGAAGATTGTTGCCAATTATACGAATACATTCAATGTGTATCTCTGGATGGAGAATGGCAGCGGGACCGTTGATGTGGGAGACTGCATTGCCTCTGTCAGCGGACAGGCAATGGCGGCAGGGGAAGCCTAGGACGGAAAGCTTGAGGTGGAAGATTATACCACGAGATTTGCCATTGGCGGAGGACTGGATGTGAATGGTTTCCGGGAATCGCTGTCCATGCAGATGAAGGAGACGGTGAACAGAGGATTTGAAGTGTATTTTGCTGAGAGAGCGGGAATCAGCGGTTTCTGCAGGCCGGTAGAAATGGAGGGTGTGTGATGAAGTTGAAAGGTGAAATGGTCATTGAACTGACCGATACGAATACGGGTGCGGTGGAGACAGTTCAGGAGACGAACATGATCACGGAGGCAGTGAACAATATTCTGGGGCTGAATCCCATGGGGATTTATCTGAAAGCCAGCGGGGAGTATGACAATTCTGTTTTGTGGAACGGGACGCTGCTTCCCATCTGCCCGAACATGATCGGCGGGATCCTGCTGTTTCCGACAGTGCTGGAAGAAAAGGCGGATCATATTTACGAGCAGGGGAAGAACCTGCCGGTGGCTTATGCTTCCAACAATGTTAATTCCGGTTCCAATGTGGCGAGGGGAAGCCTGAACCAGACGGAGAGCAAGAAACTGGACAATGGATATAAGTTTGCGTGGGAGTTCACTCCCAGCCAGGGAAACGGGAATATTGCAGCTGTGGCACTGACCAGTGCCCTGGGCGGGCAGAATGCTTTTGGCAGTGCGGCAGGGGATGCCAGCACGTTCCTGCTTCTGAAAAAGGTGGATATCGGGGATATCCCGAAGGCGAAGCAGATGACACTGTTTGAGGCGGTGGAACTGGATTTTGAAAAGAACCTGCTGTATTCCATCACCTTTGGGACTTCCAGTGTGACCATTACGAAGATCCGGATCCCGGTGTTTAACATCGGGCTGAATGAGAAGCTGGATGATACCACGTATACCGTACTGGAGGAACAGACACTGACAACGGAAAGTTTTACGTTCCTTGGGGATTACACGAAGTACGGGGAATTTATGGACGGACATGACGGATACTGGTATGGATTTTCCAATGAGCCGAATGCTTCCGGGGATGCGAAGATGGTGTGGATCCGGATCTCCAAAAAGGATTATTCCTTTACGGAGGGAAGCTGGACACTGTCCAAGGCGAAGCTGTCGGAAGTGGGCACAAGGGCAAAGGACGGTTCCTATCCGGAGCGGAATGTAAAATGCTGTGTGAGGAAGGGGTATCTGTATGTGCCTTCTTATGATAAGAAGGGAGTTTATAAGATCAATGTTGCAAATTCAGCGGATGTGACGCTGATCCCGCTGGGATTTACTTCCAAACTGAAATCCCTTGGGGAGGCTGGTTCCTGTGAGGTGTATATGACGCTTCTCGGTGACATGATCGTGGCAGGGGATTTCCAGATCACGGCGGATGACAGGGTGATCAAAACACAGGGGAGTGCAAGGTTTGAAGCCATGGCAACGCCTTTGTTCCAGTATAAGAACTTTGTGTTTATGTGGGGCGGCAGTTACGGGAAGGAGCACAGGTGTGCTTACCTTCTGACGCCTTATCTGGCAAGTATTAATAATCTTTCGTCAGCGGTGGTGAAGAATACGGACAAAACGATGAAGATCACGTATACGCTGACGGAGGAAACAATGTAGGTCTTTCTGCCGCAAGGCATGGAGATAGAAAACTTATTTACGGCAGTTCTCAGAAATGGAGGCTGCTTTTTTCATGGGAGGAGGATTCTGGCATGAAGGAATTTTGGAACTTTATTCAGATGGTTTTTATGGCTGTAGGCGGATGGCTGGGCTGGTTTATGGGAGGCTGTGACGGGCTTCTGTATGCCCTGATCGCTTTTGTGGTGATCGATTATCTGACCGGGGTGATGTGTGCTTTTGCGGACCATACGCTTTCCAGTGAGGTGGGATTCCGGGGGATCTGCAGGAAGGTGCTGATCTTTCTGCTGGTGGGAATGGCCAATATTTTGGATGTGGCTGTGATCGGGAACGGATCCGTGCTGAGGACAGCGGTGATCTTTTTCTATATTTCCAATGAGGGTGTGAGCTTGCTGGAGAATGCAGGACATCTGGGGCTGCCGATCCCGCAGAAGATGAAAGATGTGTTGGAACAGCTGCATGACAGAGGGAAAGGAAGTGATGGGGAATGAGACTGGTTGAAAGTTTTCTGACTAAGAATCCCTGCTATACTGCAGGGAGAAAAATTACTGTAAAAGGCCTGATGCTTCACTCGGTTGGATGTCCGCAGCCGAGAGCACAGGTTTTTCTTGATTCCTGGAATCACACTTCTTTTGGAAGTGCATGTGTGCATGGTTTTATTGATGGAAATGATGGAACGGTGTATCAGGCATTGCCATGGAACCACAGGGGATGGCACTGTGGCTCCGGTAGTAAGGGAAGTGGAAATAATACGCATATTGGTGTGGAGATGTGTGAGCCTGCCTGCATCCGGTACACAAGCGGATCTGGTTTTACCTGCTCCGATCTGGCGAAGGCAAGGGCATCGGCAGTGCGGACGTATGAAGTAGCGGTGGAATTGTTTGCCATGCTTTGTAAGAAGTTTGGTCTGGATCCGCTGGCAGATGGTGTGGTGATTTCCCATAGAGAGGGACACGCAAGGGGAATTGCTACAAATCATGGAGATCCGGAGCATCTGTGGAAAGGTCTGGGACTGCCTTATACGATGGATGGATTCAGGAAAGCTGTGAAGGCTGCTATGTCTGGGAAAGCTGAAGGGACGCAGGCTTCTGTGTTTCTGGGGATTTCCGATGAGAAGGCAGCGGAGCGGATTGGAGTGCTGTGTGCAGAGGATATGAAAACCAGTGGGATTCTGGCTTCGGTGTCTGCGGCGCAGTTTATTCTGGAATCGGGTTATGGCAGGACGGAACTGGCGCAGAAGGCAAATAACTGTTTTGGGATGAAGTGCGTGTTGTCTGGGAATACTTGGAATGGAAGTATCTGGGATGGAACCAATAAGTACCGGAAGAAGACGCAGGAGGATGATGGAACCGGAAAGCTGTACACGGTGACTGCGGATTTCCGGAAGTATGTCTGTGTGGAGCAGTCTATTGCGGATCATTCTGCTTATCTGCTGGGCGCAATGAATGGGAAGAAAAAGAGATATGCGGGACTGGCCGGGGAGAAGGATTACCGGAAGGCTGTCCGGATCATTAAGGATGGCGGCTATGCAACGGACAGTTTTTATGTACAGAAGATCTGTGCCATCATTGAGAAGTATGGGCTGACACGGTTTGATGGCGTGAAGGTGGAGAAAAAGGTCTGGTACCGGGTGAGAAAAGACTGGAAGGATGCTAGAAGTCAGGCAGGAGCATTTCAGGTGCTGGACAATGCAAAGAAATGTGCAGACGAGCATCCGGGATTTTCGGTGTTTGATGAGAATGGAAAGGCAGTGTACAGTTCCGTGGATAAGAAGCAGGAAGAGGTGTTTCGTCCGTATCTGGTTCGTGTGGAGATTTCGGATCTGAATATCCGGAAGAAGCCGGGAACGGATCAGGAGAAGGTTGGAAAATATACGGGTGTTGGCTGTTTTACTATTGTTGCTGAGGCTGACGGTGTCGGAGCATCAAAGTGGGGGCTGCTGAAAGCGTATGAGAAAGAGCGGAATGGGTGGATCTCGCTGGATTTTGTGACAAGAATATAATAGTGAGTGATGAGGCTTTGCATTGCGGCGGTGGTCGTGGTGTGAAGCCTTTTTTTGTTAGGGCAAAGCCCTGTTTGCCATTGTGGAGTTTTTGGTCGCTTTCAATATAACATCCGGAATCGAGGTATCTTTTTTTTCTGCAAAATCACGAACTTTGCTCATTTATAGATATCAGAAAAAGGAAGATACTTTGAGGAATCTTTACGAAAAGAAAAAAGAGAAGTTAATCTCATATATCTGCTTCTTGGCTAGTCTGGGATTAAAAGTAACAATCCTTTTTTCTGTTATCTTGAACTTTTTAATTTTTCCTGTTTCGGAGTCCTTGAATTTATATTCAAACTCATCTACACATTCTTTGATGCGGTACAAAAGTATTAAGCAGTTAAAAACAAAAATCCAAGAAGATATTTACTAATCTTATTGACATAGAACAAAAAATGAATATAATCATAGTTGAACAACTATTCAACTCCGATTATACGAGGTAAGTGTATGTCTAAACCGTCTTATATTTGTAATTGTGATGTGATTCATGAGGATATTGTGAATGATGTGAAATCCAAGATGCAACCCAAAGATGATTATATCCAGTTGGCATCTTTATTTAAGCTATTTGGAGATGGTACCAGAGTACAAATCTTACACGCTCTGGAACAGAGTGAGATGTGTGTATGTGATCTTGCTGTGCTACTGGGGGTAACGAAATCCGCAATCTCACACCAGTTAAAGGCATTGCGTCTTGCGAATTTGGTAAAATTCCGTAGAGAAGCGCAGATAGTTTACTACTCTCTGGCAGATGATCATGTGAAAGAGATTATTGATAAGGGATTTGAGCATCTATGGCAGAAATAATATTTTTAGCATTATAGTTGAGCAATTGAGCAACTAAACAAATTACAAGGAGGTCATTATGAAACGAATATTTTTATTAAAAGGCTTGGACTGTCCGAACTGCTCCGCAAAAATTGAAAAAGAAGTCGGAGAATTGGATGGAGTACAATCCTCAGTTGTAAATTTGATGAAGCAGACGCTGACAATCAATGTTGCTCCAGCTGCCGCAAATACAATAGCCAGTCAGATTGAAACGATTGTCCACAGCCATGAGCCGGGTGTGGAGGTTCAGGAAGAAACAATTATCCCCGTTACAAAGAGTTATTTGTTAAAGGGCTTGGACTGTCCGAACTGCTCCGCAAAAATTGAAAAAGAAGTCGGAGAATTGGATGGAGTACAATCCTCAGTTGTAAATTTGATGAAGCAGACGCTGACAATCAATGTTGCTCCAGTTGCCGCAAATACAATAGCCAGTCAGATTGAAACGATTGTCCACAGCCATGAGCCAGATGTAGAAGTTTCCGAAATTGCACAGGAATACTATATACCTGCAAAAAAACAGGATACCAATACATCCTATAACAATGAGGACAAGAAGTTGACGATTCGTTTAGCGATTGGCGCAGCAATCTATGGTATTGGTATGGCATTGACAGTTTTTGCGAAAGTGCCACTGCCTGTCGAGTTAGTTTTTCTCATTGTCTCCTATATTATTCTTGGCGGGGATGTTGTATGGCAAGCTGTGAGGAATATTTCAAAGGGACGTGTGTTTGATGAACATTTCCTGATGAGCGTTTCTACGATTGGTGCTTTTGTCATTGGTGAATATCCGGAAGCAGTTGCTGTTATGCTGTTCTATCAAGTTGGTGAATTTTTCCAGTCATTGGCTGTTGAGCGTTCCAGAAAATCTATATCAGATTTAATGGATATACGTCCGGATTGTGCTACAGTCAGAAGGAACGGAGAATTGATTACCATATCTCCTGAAAGTGTTGCCATTGGCGAGATTATTATTGTAAAGCCTGGTGAAAAAATCCCATTAGACGGTGTGGTATTGGATGGAGATTCTATGCTGGATACGAGGGCTTTAACTGGAGAATCGGTTCCGAGAAGCGTTCATAAAGGAGACGAAGCACTTTCCGGTTGTATGAATCAGACGGGTGTTTTAACGATTAAGACAACGAAAGCATTTGGTGAATCTACTGCTTCAAAGATTATTGATCTTGTGGAGAATGCGTCCAGTAGAAAAGCACCAACAGAAAATTTCATTACTACATTTGCACGTTATTACACTCCTGTTGTTGTAATCTTAGCAGCTATTCTGGCAATTCTGCCACCGATCCTTCTTGGTGGAGGTTGGACAGAGTGGATTCGCAGAGGATTTGTTTTCCTTGTGGTATCTTGCCCATGTGCATTGGTCATTTCAATCCCGCTGACTTTCTTCGGAGGTATTGGTGCGGCATCTAAACGAGGTGTTCTTGTAAAAGGAAGTAATTATTTAGAGGCGCTTAATAATGTCAGCATTATTGTGTTCGATAAAACTGGAACACTTACAAAGGGTGTTTTCAATGTGACTGATATTCTGCCTGCAAATGGATTTTCAAAAGAACAGGTTCTGGAGTATGCGGTCCAGGCAGAGAGCTTTTCTAACCATCCTATTGCAAAATCCATTCTCTCTGCTTATGGAAAAGAAATTGACCAATCAGTTATCTCTGATTACAAGGAAATTTCCGGATATGGAATCAGTGCCATGGCAGGAAAGAAGAAAGTTTATGCTGGCAATACGAAACTTATGGATTCAGAGCATGTGGAGTACACAGCCTGTGAAAAAGTTGGTACAAAGGTTTATGTAGCAGTAGATGGTCAATATGCCGGATGCATTTTGATAACAGATGAAGTAAAGCCGGACAGCAAAAAAGCAATTTCTGATTTGAAACATATCGGTGTGGAAAAAACAGTCATGCTTACTGGTGATGATGAAAAAATCGGAAAGGCTGTTGCGGAAGAATTGCAGTTGGATGAATATTATGCACAACTGTTTCCTGATCAAAAAGTGGAAAAGGTTGAGCTTTTAGACAGTAAAAAGAGACAGGGAAGCAAATTAGCTTTTGTTGGTGATGGTATCAATGACGCTCCTGTCCTTGCTCGTGCGGATGTTGGTATCGCAATGGGTGGTCTTGGTTCAGATGCGGCCATTGAAGCAGCAGATGTGGTTCTGATGACAGATGAACCATCTAAGCTGGTGGATGCGATTGATGTGGCAAAAGCGACAAAGCAAATTGTCATGCAGAATATAGTGATTGCCCTTGGAATTAAGAGTGTGTTCCTGATCCTTGGTGCTCTGGGTATAGCTGGAATGTGGGAAGCTGTATTTGGTGATGTAGGCGTTACCATAATTGCCGTCTTGAACGCAATGAGGATTTTGAAAAAATAAGAAACGAGGTGGCAATGTGAAACGGAAATTGATTCTGTTAGCAGTTACAATTGTTTTTCTTGCAGGTTTCGGTGCACTTTTGCATTCACCGCCTTCTATGATTGATGCAGTCACAGGAGCAACACCGAAGTCAAAAAAGGCGGCTCAAGCCTCCGCACAGTTGGAAGGCTCTTATGTTCTCGGTATTAATATGATGTCAGATGGTCTCGACAACGAGAACACCCGGAATAAATTAAAAGAATTGGCACTGGACGATTCGGAAACAAATGAAACAGATCTCATGAAAACGGACATTAGTTTTCGGTTATATGTATCTGAGACGGATTATCCGCTTGTCAGTTATGCTAAGAAACTCTGTGACAGGTTGAAACAGGCCGGCTTTTTCGTAGATCTGAAAGAGTACAGTAACACAATGATGCTATCAAGAGTGGTAAGTGGAAAGTATGATGTATTCCTGGCATCGGATGATTTTATTGACGTTACAACGCTAACACAGATGGACTATATGATCATGGACAGCGAAGAAATGAGGTGAGCGGGAATTTATGAGAAAATGGAATACGATTTTGTCTGTTTTAATGCTTCTCATTTTTATGATTCATGGAATCATGGGCAGCTTTATGCTGAACGGAGTTGGAAGTAGTGCAGGGAAACTTCTTGCATGGATTGGTGTTGGTATTCTTGTTGTGCATACGGTGATTGGTGTCATCCTGACAGTTCAGAGTTTACAGACAGCGAAGCAATCAGGAAAAATGTATCTGAGACAGAACGCCATATTTTGGGCGAGACGAGCCAGTGGGATGGCAATACTGATTCTGCTGTTATTCCATATTGGCTTGTTTGGAAAGGTGCAGAATGGGACATATATTTTGTTCCCTTTTACAACGGTAAAGATGGTAACTCAGCTTTTGTTCGTAGCGGCAATCTTTGTTCATATTTTTATCAATATACGCCCATTGCTCGTATCACTGGGAATCATTAGTTATAAAGAACGAAGGAGCGATATTTATTTGATCCTTTCGGTGCTTCTTCTTTTTATAGCGGGAGCGGTTATTTTATATTATATTGGGTGGCAATATCTATGAGTAAGACAATTATTATTATAGGTGCTGGATTGGCAGGACTTTCAGCGGCTTTGCAGGCAGCGGAAAATGGATGCAATGTAAAACTGGTTTCCTCCCTTCCGTCAGAGCGGGCACAGTCTGTTATGGCGGAGGGCGGTATCAACGCAGCTTTGAATACAAAAGATGAAAACGACAGTCCCGAAGAACATTTTACAGATACAATAAAGGCAGCATGTGGTCTGGCAGATCCAAATGCAGTTTGGGGAATGACACAGGCAGCACCGGAGCTGGTGCACTGGTTGCTAAAACTTGGAGTTAAATTTAACATGAGTGGCTATGATGATGTGGATCTGCGGAATTTTGGCGGGCAGAAAAAGAAACGGACTGCTTTTGCACAGAGCGATACCGGGAAGCAGATCATGACAGCTATGATAGACGCTGTTCGCAGGAAAGAAGCATCTGGTATGGTAGAACGGTTCAGCCATCATTCTTTCCTAACACTTCGTCTGTGTGGCAATATTTGTTGTGGCTGCGTAATCAGGGATGAATACAGTCAGGAGACTGTGGAATTACCGGGGGATGCGGTTATTGTTGCCACCGGTGGTATGCACGGATTGTTTGGAAATACAACGGGTTCGCTGAGCAATACAGGAGAAGTCACCGCAGAATTGTTCCGGCTTGGTGTTCCTCTGGCAAATGGCGAGATGATCCAGTACCATCCGACTACTGTGGAATGCGGCGGGAAACGTATGCTTATCAGCGAGGCAGCTAGAGGGGAAGGCGGTAGGCTGTTTGCTCTCAGAAACAATCAGCCGTGGTATTTCATGGAGGAAAAATACCCGGAGCTTGGAAATCTGATGCCCCGTGATATTACCGCCAGAGAAATATGGAAGGTCAGCCATGAATCCGAGGTATTTCTTGATATGACGGAAATATCGAAGGAGGTCATTTCAAATAAGCTGTCTGGCTTAGCAGATGACTGCATGACATATCTGCATAAGGATATCCGGAAGGAACCGGTGCCTGTTTTGCCAGGAATCCACTACTTCATGGGTGGTATTCTTGTGGATGAACAGCACAGAACGTCGATTCAGAATCTTTATGCTGCCGGGGAATGCTGTGCCCAATATCATGGTGCAAACCGTCTGGGTGGTAATTCCCTGTTGGGCGCATTGTACGGAGGACGTGTTGCGGCAAAATCAGCATGTGAACAGGCAGATGTAGTAGATCTATCTTGTGCGACACAGATAGATTTTCCACCAACGTCTCAAATTTTAGAAATAAAGCAATTAAACAAAGTGATGCAGGATACTATGGGCGTTGTCAGAAATGAGAATACGTTGTTAAATGGGATCCAAACGGTACAAGCGCTGACAGGAAATCTTCCATTGATTGGCATGGCAGTTCTAAAGAGTGCTCTTGCAAGAAAAGAAAGCCGTGGTGCACACTGGCGGGAGGATTATCCGAAGAGCAATGACGATGATTACCTTAAAACAACGGTAGCCAGATTTGATGGAAAGCAGATACAGATTTCCTTTGTACCTGTTCCAGAAAGGCGGTGATTCACTTGGTATATAAAATAAGAATCAGGCGGCAGGAGAGTCAGAAATCAGACAGTTATTGGCAGGAATTTGAGTTTGACGGAAGCAAAAACAGCTCTGTTGCCAATGTTCTAAAGGAATTGAACAGTAGAACACCTTTGAAAGATAATTCAGGGAATATAGTTACTCCCATCAGCTGGGAATGTAGCTGTATGGTGCGAAAATGTGGGGCTTGCGCCATGCTGATTAACGAACGTCCGAGGCTGGCATGCTCTACATTTCTACATACGTTAAAAGGTTCTACAATCACCTTGGAACCTTTAAGCAAATTTCCGCTTGTAAGAGATTTGATCGTTGACCGGTCAATTCTGTTTGAAAATTTGAAAAAACTGAACCTTTGGCTTGAAAGTGAAGCTTATATGAATCCGTGGACACATGAACCGAGATACCAGTCGGCACGCTGTCTGATGTGTGGCTGCTGCCTTGAAGTGTGTCCTAACTTCTCTGCAAATGGGACTTTCGCAGGCGCTGTTGCTGCAGTCAACGCATTTCGGATTCTGAATGAAGAACAGGAAATAAGCCATCGGAATGAGGTTTCAACTCAATATAAGGAAAATTATTTTGAGGGATGCGGGAAATCATTAGCTTGCCATAACATTTGCCCGATTGGTCTGCCTGTCGAAGAATTGATCGTGAGGTCAAATTCGGTAGCTATTTGGGGAAGACAGTGAGTATCAAAACGCTGATTAAAAAAACATGATTAACCTACATCTATGGTTTTACCAAAAATAGAGACATATCCTTTGTTTCGGTGTGGTAGCGGTTTTATTATGGACTGGATTCCGTCAAGGATGAATTTGATGCTTCCCTGAGAAGTATATCCAGTCGGAAGAATATGTCTCAGCAAAGCAGCAGAAGAGATATTGATCAAATTATGTCAATGTCTCTTTTTTTATGGAAGAAACAGGCTGATCAGAAATATGCAAAAGAGTAGCCTATTTTAATTATTTAACGAAAGGCGAACAGGGGTGTTCACAAGGGTGTGCACCGTTAAATTGTATCAATTTCGTAGTCGCAACGAAACCTTGCTGTTGTGGATATTACATGAATATATTTTGCGCTAGAATAATTATTGGGTATATGTTAAAATATAAAGAACATATATTCGAACGTTTATCAAGGTGGTGTATAGCATTGACAAAGTCAGAGAAACTACGAAAAATTCAGGAAATATTGGAATTAAAGAATCCACAAGAGAATCTGTATGCAGATCTGTTAAAGACAATAGGAGATTTGAAAACAAATTATGGGGATTACATGATTACGGAGCCGATTGACTGTAATGAGGAACTGAAACGTGTTCCGGGAGCGGATTATGAACTTTGTACGGCGTTGCTGACAATGCTGCTGAGAGAAGATTATTTTTCCAATGGTTCTTTTGAACGGAGATTTGCTGACGGGCAGGTGCTTCCTGTTCTGGTGAGGATGAAGGATGTTTTGAGTGCAGGAGTGTGATTTTATGAAAGTCGGGGATACTGCATATATTGTGGAATCAAACAGGTATGTGAGAGAAGTGGAGATCCGCAGGTGTTCCGGCGGGATGTTCCTGGTACGTTTTACAGATACGGGCGGCGGAATACAGGTGAAGGCTCACAGGCTGTTTGCAACGAGGGAAGAAGCTGAAAAGAGTATTGAGAAGGCACCAGAGACAAAGAGGGTGCGTGGGAATCCGTATGACCGATGGTATTGAACGGATGATAAAGTAAATAAATGATCAGGGGAAACCTGTTGCTGTTTGCGGAGAAATCTGTGGATGGCAGCGGGTTTATTTTTTTGTCCGGAAAGTCAAAAAATCAGGGACCAGGACTCCTTGGAACAGTAGGAGGTGGTTTTTGGCTATGGGAAAAATTGAACTGATCGATACCGGCAGACTGACGGAGAAACAGGCCAGGCTAAACATGGAAAAGTGTGCAGAGTTTCTGGCAAGAATGATCCAGAAGTACGGGGATGTGGTTCTGGGGGAGATTGAGGAGAGAAATTCACAGCTGCAGGGGAAGTGATCGAGTGTGCCGGTGGTCTTTTGGGGCTGCCGGTCTTTTTGCGCTATGGAAACCGCATAGGAGAAGGTGGATTTTGGGGCAGTTTTTTTGGTCGTTCTGCGAGTTGGCACAGACTGGTGATTCCGATATATTTTATGTACGGCAACCGTATGACGATGGGCAACCGAAATGAGGTGAAGATTTGAGAAAGAAATGTTACATATATACCCGTGTTTCTACAGCGGCTCAGACAGAGGGATACAGTCTGGAAGCACAGACAGAGCGGCTTCGGAAGTATGCGGACTATAAAGAAATGGAAGTGGTCAGGGAATACTGTGATGTAGGCAGATCTGGAATGAGCATCAAGGGCAGACCGGCTTTTATGGAAATGATGGATGACATTTCCTGTGAGAAAGATGAGATCTCCTGTGTGCTGGTGTTTAAGTTATCCCGCTTTGGAAGAAATGCGGCAGATATTTTGAAGTCTGTGCAGCTGTTGATGGATTTTGATGTGGATCTGGTCTGTGTTGAGGATGCCATTGACAGTTCCACGCAGGGCGGACGTCTGACACTTGCTATCCTGTCGGCTGTGGCAGAAATGGAGCATGAGAATATTACAGTCCAGTTCACGACGGCGAGGATGCAGAAGCTGATGAATGGGGGATGGCCGGGCGGCGGCGTGCCGTATGGATATGTGAGTGTGAATAAGGAACTGGTGGTGGTTCCTGAGGCGGCGGATCTGGTGAGGATGATTTATCAGAAGTATCTGGAACCGGATATGATGCTGAATACGGTTGTGGGCTGGATGAATGAGAATGGTTATAAGCGTGTGGTGAAGGGAGAGGATAAGGTTATCACTTCGGATTTTGTTTCTTCGGTGCTGGGAAATCCTATTTATTATGGGATGATCGTATATAACAGGCGGACAAATTCTGAGGAGATTAAGAAAAATCCCAAAGAGATCATTTCCGTCAGGGGAAAGCATGAGGCAATTATTTCGGAAGATGTCTGGATGCGGGTGCAGGAGAAGCGGAAGAGGCTGAGAAGGCCGCAGAAAAAGGTGGATGATCCGGAGAGAATCAGTATTCTGTCTGGTTTGGTGAAGTGTCCAGTGTGCGGAACTGGAATGATTACAAAAAAGAATAAACGAAAGAACAATAATCATGGGGCTATTATAAGATTGTTTATTCTTATGGATGCCGGAATTATCGTAAGAGTGCAGGGCGTGTCTGTAATTGTAGCTGGACGTACAATCAGAAAAAACTGGACGGAGCTGTGATGGAAATTGTTGGAAAGGTGACAGAGACGCGGGAGTTCCGTCAGACGGTTATGAATACGGTTGGTGACAGGAGTTCATTGGATGCTTGTGAAGCGGATCTGAAAAGAACCAGAAAAGAACTGCACAGTCAGGAGCATCTGAAATATAAGCTGGGGGCGGAACTGGATAATCTGGATGTTCTTGCAGAAGATTATGATGATGAATACGAGGCTGTTCAGTCAGAGATTGATGAGGTTTATGACAGAATCGAGATTCTGGAGAAAAGGATCCGGAAGCTGAAAAAGCGGATGGAGGCTTTGAAGAAAGGCGTTCGTTCTTCTGATAATATACAGAAGATTCTTGATGACTTTGACCTGCTGTTTGAGAGAATGAACTGCAAGGAACGCAGGGAGCTGTGCAGGCAGTTCATTGAAAGAATTGATGTCTTCCAGGAAGAAAGGGAAGACGGCAGGATTTTGAAAAGGATTGTGTTTCGTTTTCCGGTTTATTATGAGGAGGAAGGAAAAAGGGCAGAGAATGATGAACCGGATGAAGTGGTGACATTTGAAGTAGACTGTACAGAGCATCGGGTGACTGCTTCTGAGGCAAAAGCAACCTATGCGGAGATCAGGGCATATGTGAAAGGAAAGTATGGAATGAATGTTTCTTCCTTATATATTGCGCAGGTAAAACGGAAGTATGGTCTGGATGTGGGAAAGGCTTATAACAAGCCGGCTAAAAATAAGAATCATGTGCCGGTCTGTCCGGTGGAAAAGGAAGTGTTAATTCTGGATGCCTTGAAGCATTTCCGGATGCTGGATGAGGATGTGGAGTACAGGAAGGAGAGTGCAGTGTGAAAAAGAAATGTTATATTTATATCCGTGTTTCTACGACAATGCAGGTGGACGGCTACAGTCTGGAGGCACAGAAAGAAAGGCTGATGAAGTTTGCGGAGTTCCAAGAAATGGAAGTGGGCAGGGAATACTGTGATGCTGGTAAATCCGGAAAGAGTATTACGGGCAGACCGGAGTTTCAGAGGATGCTGCAGGATGTGTCCGAGGAACGTGACGGAGTGGCATTTATTCTGGTGTTTAAGCTGTCACGTTTTGGAAGGAATGCAGCAGATGTTTTAAACTCCCTGCAGTTTATCCAGGATTATGGAGTGAATCTGATCTGTGTGGAAGACGGGATTGATTCTTCTAAGGATTCCGGCAAGCTGACCATCACGGTGCTGTCGGCAGTGGCTGAGATTGAAAGGGAGAATATTCTGGTCCAGACAATGGAAGGAAGAAAGCAGAAGGCCAGAGAGGGAAAATGGAATGGCGGACAGGCTCCTTTCGGATATGATCTGGATTCCAAGAATAGCACTCTGGTGGTGAATGAGGAAGAAGCGGAGATTGTGCGGATTATTTATGACAAGTTTGGGCATACGGATATGGGGGCAGATGCTATCTGTAATTATCTGAACCAGAGAGGTTATACGAAGAAAAAGGTCAGGGGGCATGAGCTGAACTATTTTGCCAGAGGACTGATCATGAAGATTTTGGATAATCCGGTTTATACTGGGAAGATTGCTTACGGGAAGAATGTTATGGAGAAGGTGAAGGGAACGAGGGATGAATACCGGCGTGTGAAGACTGATGATTACCTGCTGGCAGATGGACTGCATGAGGCGATTGTGGATGAAGAGACGTGGGAGGCGGCGAGAGAGAAAAGGAAGAGGACGGGGGTTAAGTGGAATAAGACACATAGCCTTGAGCATGAACATATTTTGTCGGGGCTTTTGAAGTGTCCGGTGTGTGGTGCTGGAATGGCAGGGACGGTGAGGAGAAGGAAGAATAAGAAATCTGGTGAATATAAGGATGATTTCTATTACAGATGCCAGCACAGGAGAAAGATTGATGAAGAACATTTCTGTGATTTTAAGCCATCATTGAATCAAAATGAGATCAATGCAGAGGTGGAATGGTTCATCAGGGGGATGATTGCTGATGAAAGGTTTCATGAGTATATTGGAGAAAGATTGCAGGAAAAGGTGGATGTCTCAAATCTGGAAGAGGAACGGGATCAGCTGAAGGGGCAGTTGCAGCAGGTTGTCGGGGCAAAGAATAAACTGCTTGTGATGTTGGATGCTTTGGATGCTGGCGATAAGCATTATGCAAGGAAGTTCCAGGATATGCAGGACCGTCTGGATAATCTTTATGACAGGATCTCTGGTTTTGAGAATGAGATTGCCGATGTGGAGGAAAAGATTAAGGCAGCGTATGGAAGATAAATTGGTGAAAAACAACTGTACCAAATCCTGCAAAAGTTTGATATACTGTATGCAGAAATGTCAGATATTGAAAAAAAGGAATTTATGCAGTTGTTTATTGATGCAATTGAGTTATACCCGGAAAAGATGGATGATGGGCGCATCATCAGGCAGATTGATCTGGCATTTCCGGTGTATTATGAAGGTTTTGAAGGCGAAGCAATTCGGTTGCTCAACGAAAACACAGTCGAGACGGTATGTTTATTGTCCAAACTCCATGAAGCGAAGCATCATGTGAATGTGAGACTTGACATGGACGAGATGGATTTAACGGCGGCTGAGAGCAAGGCTACTTATGAGGAGATAAAGAAGTATGTTGCAGAGTATAATGATGGGATGAAGGTATCTAATCTGTATATTGCACAGGTGAAGAGAAAGTGTGGAATTAAATTAGCGGAGAATTTTAATATTCCTAGGTCAGAGGGAGCAAAGCAACCACAATGTCCGAAGGAGAAAGAAGAGGCAATTATTGGGGCACTGAAAGCATTTCAGATGATTTAAAATCACAAAGAGGAGTGAATTACATGATGTATAATCCACAACTTGATACATTTATCTGCGTTGTAGAAGCTGGAAGTTTTAGTAAAGCGGCAGAAGAATTATATATAAGTGCACCTGCGGTTATTAAACAGATAAATTCTTTGGAAAACAGCTTAAATTTGCAATTATTTGAAAGAACACACAGAGGTCTTATTATTACGGAAGCTGGTAAATCGCTCTATCAGGATGCAAAATATCTGATTCAATATTCAAAAGAATCGTTGATACGGGCGCAGGAAGCAATGAATCATAATGAAGAAATCATTCGTGTTGGAATATCTCCGATGACGCCACCGGAAGTTTTTGTGGAACTTTGGCCTAAGATACAGAAAATATATCCGGAGATGAAGTTTAAATTGATTACATTTGAAAATACACCAGAGAATGCAAGAGAGATACTGGCTAATATGGGAAAGAATATTGATGTGATAGCTGGAATCTTTGATGAAACAATGCTTGAACTCAGAGGCTGTGATGGCACTGAGATTTCAAGAGAACCATTTTGTGTGGCGGTATCAATTCATCACAGGCTGGCAAAAAAAGAAAAAATTACACTTGATGATCTGGCTGGAGAAAATCTTATGCTCATGCGAAGAGGATGGAGTTATTATGGCGATATGCTAAGGGATGATATGATGAAAAATCATCCTGAAATCAATATTGTAGACTTTAATCTGTACAATGTAGAAGCATTTAACCGATGCGAAAACAATAATGAGGTATTACTGGCATTCAAGAGCTGGGAAAGTGTTCATCCACTGATCAGAATCATTCCAGTAGAGTGGGATTATACTATGCCGTTTGGAATTCTTCATTCGAAAAAACCGTCCATTAAGGTTAAGCGGCTGATAAATGCTATTAACAAGGTAAAATAAAAATTGAATACATGCGAGTAGAAACCTAAAGGTTAATACTGAATAACAAAACGAGACTTCTAATGGAGTCTCGTTTTGTTATACTTTAGCTGAAGTGAAAATGGAGGATACTATATGCAAATAAAGACAATAAGAATGCTTTAGATAAGAGGTAGGATATGAAAAATAAACGATTTACAGCAAAAATATTGATAGATATAGGAATGACGATATGTTTGCTTCTTCTTATGCCATATAGTCTGCTCAGCGAGACTGCACATGAGTGGATTGGTATGGCGATGCTTGTGCTTTTTATTTCACATTACATACTGAATCATAAATGGGTGACCTCTGTAAGGAAAGGAAAATATAATGCGTTCAGAGTGATACAGATAGTACTGGTTATCATCATGCTTATTCTTATAATGGGTTCCATGATAAGTGGAATATTATTGTCAAATCACATATTTAAATGGATAAAGATTTCCGGAACATATATGACAGCCAGACAGATACATATGTTTTGCGCATACTGGGGACTGGTGGTGATGTCATTACATCTCGGATTTCATTGGAATATAGCGGTAGCAATGGCAGGACGATTATGGGAACATCCATCCGTCATCAGAACATGGGCAGCAAGATCTGTCGCAACCACAATTGCAGGTTATGGTTTATATGCATTTTACAGGAGACAGATAGGAGATTATCTGATTATGAGGATGCATTTTGTATTTTATGATTATGAAAAGGGGATCTTTCCTTTTCTGCTGGATTATCTGGCAGTAATGATGTTGATAGCATTTATTGGATATTATAGTGGAGTGTTTCTAAAGAAAACAGGTAAGAGAAAACGAAAAGGTTCATACTGAAAGAAGGTGGTGTATTTATGGAAAAGCGGAAATTAGTACTTACAATTATTGGAGTTGTTATTTTAGCAATGGTAATCATGGTATATATCTACTTTTCAAAACCCGGCAGGGATGAAAAGAAGAATCAACAAACAATAAACCAGGTACAGACCGTACAGCAGAAGACAGATGAGAAAAAAGAAAATACAGAAAAAAATACATCCGGAGATGAATTGGAAAATGTTACGCCGGGAAGCGAAGAATACCAGGGCTTCCTCCTGGATAATGTTCTTCATTCTCCAAATGAAGGGGACATTCATTACAATGTATATATTCCGGATGCATATGACGGGACAAAGGAATATGCACTATATGTAACATTACCCGGATATCAGGGATTATATTTTCAGGGCGTGGGAGAAAATATCCGGACAGAAGATTTTGGATTTGAAGCACAGAAGTATATTACCGATATGATTATTGTAGCTCCACAGTTAAATGACTGGGGACAGACATCAGCAGATCAGACAATTGAACTGACACAGTATTTTCTGACGCATTATATTATTAATCCATCGAAAGTATATATTAATGGTTATTCCGGAGGAGGAGAAACCCTGTCACTGGTATTGGCAAAGCAGCCGGAATTATATACAGCGGCACTTATGTGCAGCTCTCAGTGGGATGGTGCATATGAGCCGGTTGTGGAGATGAAAACGCCGGTATATTTTGTGATTGGCGAAAGCGACGAATACTATGGATCAGAACCTTTTAAAGAGGCATACCAGCAGATACATGAGCTTTACAAAGAACAGGGATTACCGGAATCAGAGATTGATAAACTGGTGGTACTGGATGTAAAAGATAAAGATTACTTTGAAGGAACACCGGTCACTTATCAGCATGGCGGTGGCTATCTGTTTTGTCGTGACAAAGAAATTATGGGATGGCTGTTCAATCAGTAAGAACCAGAATAAACCGAAAGGTTAAGACTGAAAAACTTATCGAAACTTCTCAAAGGAATCTATCAGTATTAGAGTATGAATGTAAGATGAATGAAAGAAAACAAGGAGGATACGACAATGGAATATATTTCATTAAATAATGGTGTAAAAATGCCAATACTGGGATATGGCGTATATCAAGTAACAAAAGAGGAATGTGAAAGATGTGTGCTTGATGCTTTAAAAGTTGGATACCGGGCGATTGATACAGCACAGAGTTATTTTAATGAGGAAGAGGTTGGGAATGCAATCCAAAAGTCAGGCATTCCAAGAGAAGAAATCTTCCTTACAACAAAGGTGTGGGTCGAACATTATGGATATGAAGAAGCAAAGAAATCAGTTCTTGAATCCATGAAAAAGTTAAAGACAGATTATCTGGATCTGGTATTGCTTCACCAGCCATTTTCAGATGCTTACGGTGCTTACCATGCATTGGAAGATCTGTACGATGAGGGAAAAATCAGAGCAATCGGAATTTCCAACTTTTATGTAGACAGAATGGTTGATTTTGCATCCTTCAACCGTATTAAACCTATGGTAAATCAGGTGGAAACCCACATCTTCAATCAGCAGAAAGAGATGAAGGAATGGGCAGACAAATATGATATCCGGTTAGAAGCATGGGCACCATTCGGTGAGGGCAGAGGAGGCACCTTTGAGAATCCTGTCATCGCAGAGATTGCAGAAAAATATCAGAAGACTCCGGCACAGGTTATGCTTCGCTGGCATATTCAGAGAGGGGTAGTGGTTATTCCGAAATCAACACACATTGAGAGAATGGAAGAAAACTTTAATGTTTTTGATTTTACACTTTCTGATGAAGATATGAAGACTATTGCAGAACTGGACAAGAAGACAAGCTCCTTCTTCTCGCATCAGGATCCGAATATGGTGGAATGGTTCGTGAAGATGGTTGAGGAAAGAAAAAAGAATAATGACAGTTCAAAAGAAAAAAAGAACTGGTAAGCATAAGAGGAAAAATCAATGAAAGTATTACTTGTCAATGGCAGTCCACACAAAAATGGCTGTACTTATACAGCTCTTTGTGAAGTATCCAGTGCATTAAACGAAAATGGCATAAGTACAGATATTTTTTGGATTGGAAACAAGCCGATTTCAGGGTGTATTGCCTGCAGAAAATGTCAGGAAAAAAATAAATGCATCCTGGATGATATCGTGAATGAATTTCTGGAAATAGCAGGGGATTATGACGGATTCGTATTTGGAACTCCGGTACACTGGGGTGGTGCAGGCGGTGCAATCACATCCTTTATGGACAGAGTCTTTTATGCCGATTTAAACGGTGGCGGCGACAGATTCCGCCTGAAACCTGCCGCTGTGGTAATTTCAGCAAGAAGGGCCGGAACAACGGCCACATGGGACCAGGTAAATAAATATTTTGGTCTGATGCAGATGCCGATCATTACATCGAGATATTGGAATATGGTACATGGGACGAATCCGGATGAAGTAAAACAGGATCTCGAAGGAATGCAGGTTATGCAGATCCTTGGAAACAATATGGCATATTTCATTAACTGTAAAAATGTTGCGACAAAAATGGGAATTGAAATGCCAAAGGCACCGGATTTTGTATTTACCAATTTCATCCGATAGAAATTAGCGTGACAAACATTTTATACGACAGGAGGTGACCTTAGAATGAAAACAAAGAAAATAGCAGCAGTACTCTTAACATGCATCGTGGCAATCGGTTTGATGGCAGGATGTGGAGCAAGCAATACAAACCAGTCTGCTTCTAATAATGACAGCCAGTCTATAAGTACAAACCAGTCTGGAAATGAAGAAGCGGATACAAATTCCGAAAACACTACAGATACAACAGAAAATACATCAACAGGAAATGGAAAAATATTGGTTGTATATTATTCAGCTTCAGGAAATACAAAAGATGTTGCTGAAAAGATAGCAAAAATTACAGAGGCAGATCTGTTTGAAATAGAGCCTGTGGAGCCATATACAGATGATGACCTTGACTGGACAGATGATGACAGCCGGGTGTCAAGAGAACATGATGATGAGAGCTTAAGAGATGTGGAACTGGTGTCTACAACAGTTGATAACTGGGATTCATATGATACGGTATACATTGGCTATCCTATCTGGTGGGGAATTGCAGCATGGTCAGTAGATAACTTTGTAAAAGAGAATGACTTTACAGGAAAAACAGTCATCCCATTCTGTACAGCAGCGACCTCGGGAATCGGTGACAGCGGTAATCTTCTGGAAGAGATGACAGGAACAGGTGACTGGAAAGAAGGGGAACGATTCCATGGTGGAGCGTCTGAATCAGATATCAGTTCATGGATAGACAGTCTTGGATTATAAAAGAATAAAAAAATATTTGGAGGAATCGTAATAAGTAAGACATAACCTTTAGGTTTAAACTGCCTAACAAAGAGAGACTTCTGTCCGGAGTCTCTTTTTCTTATACTTACAGTAAAGTTTGAAATATAGAAAAGGAAGATAAAGATGGAGATAAGAATTTTAGGAAGAGACTTAGAAGTATCAGAAATCGGATTTGGATGTATGGGAATGAGTCATGCATATGGAACTGTTTCAACACAGAAAGAAGCAGAAGAATTGATTGAAAAAGCGATCGATGAAGGCTGCACATTTTTTGATACGGCAGAGATATACGGAACAACAGAAGACCCTCATCACAATGAAAAACTGCTTGGGAAAGTGTTAAGGCCATATAGAAACAAAATTGTCCTTGCATCAAAGTGTGGGATACGTTTTGATGAAACTGCAACAACTGTAAATAAACCTTTGATTCCTGATGGACGACCGGAGACGATTAAAGCATCGATTGAGGGATCTTTAATGAGACTTAACACAGACCATCTTGATTTATATTATATTCATCGTATTGACATGACTGTACCGATTGAAGAGACGGCAGGAGCTATGAAGGAGTTAATGGAGCAGGGAAAAATCACACACTGGGGGTTATCAGAAGCCAGTGAAGAGATTATTCGACGTGCACATAAAGTATGCCCGGTTACAGCGATTCAGAACAGATATTCCATGATGTACAGGGATTATGAGAAATTATTCCCGGTGCTTGAAGAATTGAAAATAGGATTTGTTGCATTTTCGCCGCTTGCAAATGGATTACTGACAGCAGCATATCATTCCCATGGGGAATTTGAAAAGCCGGGAGATTATCGAAGCGCAATGCCACAGTTTACAGAAGAAGGATTAAAGGAAAATAATGAATTTATGTCCTGGATGAAAGTGATTGCAGAAGAAAAAAATGCCACGCCTGCACAGATTTCTCTTGCATGGATGCTTGCAAAGAAACCATATATCGTACCAATTCCGGGAACAAGAAAAGTAAATAGACTGGAAGAAAATATGGAATCAGCAGATATAAAGCTGACTCAGGATGAAGTAAAATCTATTGATGAGATGCTTGCCCATATGCCGATGTCGCAGGTGTTTGGAGGTTCAAAAATACAGAAGAAATAAAAGAGGTGAGCAATGAAAACAAGGAAAAAGATAACCATCGGGGTAATAGTGGCTTTCTTAGCGGTAGTCATGGTGGGTTATATCTATCTGTTTACAGGGGTTAAAATAAGTAAAGGAGAATAGAGATAATGAAGAAAATGTTAGTTGTATATTATTCCTGGTCAAATGGAAACACGAAAAGAATTGCAGAGCAGCTGACTAATGGGACAGGTGCAGATATTGCGAGAATCGAAACAACAGAGCCATACAGCGGCAGTCATGAAGATGTGGTTGAACAGGGAAAAAGAGAGGTAGAGGCAGGCTTTATGCCTCAGATCAATCCGATATCTGTAAATCTTGCTGATTATGATGTGATTGCTATCGGAACTCCAACGTGGTGGTATACGATGGCACCTGCAGTGCTTACATTTTTGACAACAAATGATTTTACAGGAAAGACAGTGATTCCATTTATGACAAATGGTGGATGGCCGGGGCATGTTATAAAAGATATGAAGGAAAATTGCAAAGGAGCTGCCTTTGCACATGAAATGCAGATTCAGTTTGATTCCAAAGGAAAAGATCATCTGGAAACTTCAGAAGAGGTGATTACAGAATGGATTGGGCAGATAAATACTGATATAAACAAATAACCATAAGGAGAGATAAAACAATGAGAATAAATTTTGGAGCAAAGCCATTTTTATATCCACAGCCGGTTATGATTCTGGGAACCTATGATGAAAATGGAAAGGCAAATGCAATGAACGCTGCATGGGGCGGAATTGTAGGTGCAAATGAGATTATTGTAGATTTGTCTGCCCATAAGACAACAGACAATATTATAAAAAATAAGGCTTTTACAGTAGGGGTGGCAGATCTTGAACATCTGGTTGCCTGCGATTATGTGGGAATTGTTTCTGCAAATAAAGAAGCAGATAAGATGAAAAAAGCAGGCTTTACTACAACGAAAGGTGAATTTGTAAATGCACCAATCATCAATGAACTTCCATTGACTCTTGAGTGTGAACTTGTAAAAGTTATTGATGGCAGCAAGTATCTTGCGGAAATTAAAAATGTAAGTGCAGATGAGAAATATCTCGGTGATGACGGAGAAATTGATCTTAGTAAGTTTACACCAATTACATATGATCCGGTACATCACGGATATTACAGACTTGGAGAACGTGTGGGAAATGCTTTTAAGGATGGAGCAAAGTTAAAATAAGGACAGGTGATTAAAGTGAAAAAAATTGTACAGACAGCAAGAAGAAACGCACTGAATGAATTTGCACCACAGTTTGCACATTTTAATGATGATGTTTTGTTTGGAGAAAACTGGAATAATCAGGATATTGATGTAAAGACAAGATGTATTATAACAGTCACAGCACTTATCGCTTCAGGAATGATTAATACATCTTTAGTACATCATTTTGAAAATGCAAAAGCTCATGGAGTGACTCAGAAAGAAATTGCAGCCGTGATTACCCATATAGCATTTTATGCAGGGTGGCCAAAAGGATGGGCGGCATTCAATCTTGCAAAAGATGTCTGGAGTATAGACGAAGGTGATCTTTCATATGAAGATGAAGCAATGAGAGCTCATGCTAAAAAGATGATATTCCCGATTGGAGAGCCAAATGATAAATTTGCACAATATTTTACAGGGAAAAGTTTTTTGGCTCCTGTGTCTACGTCACAGGTTGGAATTTTCAATGTGACTTTTGAACCTGGTTGCAGTAAACTGGATTATGTAGCATAAGAGTGTATAGCGTGTCTGTAGTCTGATTTTTGCCATAAATAAGTACAGGATACACAGAGAATAGAAAAGAATGTGTATTCAGTTAAATAAGAAATAGATAGCTGGTATGAGAGAACAAGGAGTCTTTCATACCAGTTTTTTTGTGGGAAAAGGGATAGGTTGCACAGGATCTGCCAGGAGATTTCAGTAGGTTTGATGAATAGCTTTCTTCCAGAAGTGTGGTATAGTCTTGTGCTTGGAACAGGAAAACTACACAGAAGGGAGACACCGATATGACAACACAGCCAGATATTATCTGGAATGAGCAGTGCCTGGGGATACGGATAGGAGAACAGGTATGCACCTATCTGAAAAAGCATGATGCGGAATACCAGAGACTGCAAAAGAAAATACTGGAACTTACAGAGAAGTATCCAGTGATAGAAACATTTATGGAGACGAATCAGTCAATCAGCCTAACGGAAGAAGAGCATAAGGCAGTACATCGATATTTCCAACTGGAGAGCGAAAAGGAAATGATAGAAGAAGAGTACCATTTTTATATGGGACAGGCTCAAATGATTTCTTATGGAGCTATGCTGGGGAAAATAAAAAAAGCAATACTGGGAAAGGATGACGGTGACACACAGAAACTGCTGGAATTGCTGCTGGATACCTGGATTGATGAGGTCGAAGAACAGCTGAAAGAAAATATAGCGTACCAGGGAATGCTGGAAAAAATATCAAAATATGAAGAACAGGTTCAGACAATGGGATTAGCAAAAGAAAAGCGAAAAACGATAGACGCATATGTTACTGAAGTCAGTGAAAGATGGATATTATATGCGGAATCTTTATATCAGGCCGGTATGCAGAAAATCTTAGAACTACTGAATCTGTAATAAGGACGGATAAAATGGGGAAGCACGATTGAACTTCCCCATTTGTCACTTCTATTCGTCTTTGCCATCAATGAGAAATATGTATGAAACCTGAAAGATTTCAGCAATGGCTTTTAATTCAAGATCAGTGACATAACGCTTGTTTGTTTCGATTCTGGTGATTACATTTTTATCCATATCGTAACCAGCTAACTGGAGTTTATAGGCAAGATCACGCTGAGACATATTGTGAGTCCTGCGAAGCTCAATCAACCGTTGGCTGATCAGATTCTTCTCACCAGACTGTGTCCTTGGCTTTGGCATTTTAAATCTCTTCCTCTCTGGTAAAAGGATGGCTTGTCTCACTTTTTGCACCATCTGTATTGATTTTAACGATTGGACAAGGTAGAATCGGTTGTAAAAGTGAGACAAAGTAGAAGAGAAGGGAGAAATATATGGAGCAGGCAAAGATAGAACAGCTTGCATTTTTATATCTATGCAGCGAGCATGATAAAAGGTTATTGCTGAAAAAAGAAAAAATGCCGTTAGCTGATTTTGACAGGTTGACCTACTTGATTTACCATTTTGGTTTTAAGGAATACCATATAAAAGTGTGGATGGAATTTGCAGGAGAGTTCAAAAAAGAGTGGGATTGTCTGGAAGCACTTCATGAAACAGGTGGATGTGTCGGAAACATAGGAAATACAGAGTCGGAAATTAAACTCCATGAGCTGTGGATTCGGGATTTTTATAAAAACGCACCAAAAGAAAACAGGGAATGGATTCTGGAATTATCTTAAAAATGCAAATAAAAATATACCTTAATTCATTTTTGTGGTATCATTGTTGGTAGAGTTTATGAAGTTTGATTTTGCGGGAACTTGCTATCACTGTGAAGTGATAAGAGATAAGTACACGAGGAGAATACTGATATGAAGAATAGACGAAAGTTTTCTATTTTTATAAGTTCTACCTATGAAGATCTTAAAAAGGAAAGACAGGCATTGGTAGGTGTGGCACTAGAGAATAATTTTATTCCGGTAGGTATGGAGCAATTCCATGCTGCACCTACAAGTCAATGGAATGTTATAACAAAAATGATTGATGAGTGTGATTTTTATCTTCTTGTTATTGGTGCTAGGTATGGCTCAATCGATGAAGAAACTGGTATAAGTTACACGGAGAAAGAGTACAATTATGCAAAAACTAAAGGATTACCAGTACTTGTATTGATTAAACAACCTTCAGCTATTTCTGAAAGTGAAAAAGATACTGGAAATGATAAGTATGATAAAATGAAGAGGCTGGATGAGTTTAGAGAAAAAGTCAAAAATGATAAAAATACAGTTGATTTTTTCACAGATTTAAACAGTTTAAAGTATGTGGCATCACCGACATTTAGGAACGCCGTTAACTATGTTGATGATAACGCTGGATGGGTTCGATATCGAGATATAGTGGATATAATTAATGAAGAGGCAGAAGGACGAAATAAAGCAAATACTGAACTTGGAGAACATCAACAGAAGATGCTAGATGATATGAAAGAGATGTTTTCTCAATTCTATAGTAGACTCACTGATCTAGAGAATAACCAGTTAACCTTGAAAGAAATTCCTACCGCAACAAGTGAAGATATCAAAAAATTGTTCCAGGTTGAAGATAATACGTTGATTATTGGAAATCCAGAAGAAAATAAATCAGTTGTAGGACTAGATGATGTTGGGAACATTCCAGTGGACTCGGCTTTTTTATTAGTGTATGCGGCTGACGGTGATGGGCAAATACTAAAGATACGGACACTTGATTCGCCTACTCAGATTTTTACATCAGGTAAGCAGTTTATGGCCGATAATTCAAAAAGAGAATCTGCGAGATGGGAAGAGGCTTTAGACAGACTTATAGAATGGGGCTGGGTTAAAGCTGTAGGGTATAAAGGTGAAATATTTGAATTGACCGGAACAGGTTATAGCAAAGCTGATTGGTTAAAAAACAATATGGCAATAGATACTTCAAAAGAACCGCTTGACGAGTTAAAAGAGTTTGAAGATTAATACTGATTAAACTAATACAGTTATGTGTATTTATTTGTAAATATGCATGACTGTATTTTTTATTACGGGCAGAGCTCTTCGGGGTTCTGCCCTTTGTTCTTTTCCCAGATCAAAAGACCACCTGCTGGAAAAAAACAAAGAAAATTAGAAAGGATGTGGTGACTTATCATTATAGGAATTGATCATGGATATTATGCCATCAAAACGCCCCATGTGTGCTTCCCGACCGGACTGACCGGATACGATTACGAGCCGTATACCATGCAGAATGTCCTGCAGTACAATGGGAAATTTTATGTGTGTGGAACCGGGCGGCAGACGCTGGTGAGAAGTAAGACTTCCAATGACAATTATTATCTTTTGACAATGGCAGCCATTGCCCAGGAAATCCGCTATCGCCGGGGAGAGCGGAAAACAGATGTAGTTCTGGCAGCCGGTCTTCCACTGGCAAGTTTTGGCAGGGAGAAAAAAGGCTTCCGGGAATATCTGTTTCGGAAAGAGCAGCCTCTGCGTTTCCGGTACGAGGATGAGAGCTATGAGATCCGGATTCAGGATGTAAAACTGTTCCCACAGGGATACTCAGCCCTGGCTCTCCACCCGGAATGTGTTCGGGACGAGCCTTCTGTTCTTCTCGCAGATATCGGTGGCTGGACCGTAGACCTGATGCGGCTGGACAACAGTGTTCCAAATGCCGCTACCTGCCGCAGCCTGGAACTTGGTGTGATCCGGTGTGTGGATGAGATCACCGAGCAGGTACGCAGAAATACCGGACTGTCTGTAACGGATATTCAGATCGAACGTGTTCTGAACGGCCAGAGCTGCAGCATGGACCCGGCCGCAAAAGAAATCATTGTCCGGCAGGGAAGGCTCTACACGGAGAAAATACTGTCTGCAATTATGGAAGCCGGGTTCGATCTGAAGGCAATTCCGTCCGTGATCATGGGCGGCGGAGCCAGCATTCTGAAACGGCACGTGACACCGCAGGACGGGCTGTGTCGGCAGATTTACCTGACAGACGTACACGCCAATGCTTCCGGCTATGAGCGGATTGTGGGGCAGATGTGCGCGAAGTAAAGAGACCCGTTTTCTCGTTCCGCCTGAACCTTGATAACCCAGATCACAAAAAGGCATGGGAGATCCTGCAAAGTGTTCCAGATGGACAGAAGAGCAGCTATCTGGTTCAGGTGATCTTAAAAGATCAGGAAAACAACCAGCTGGAGAAAAGCATCCGGCAGGCAATCCGGGAAGAACTGGCAGGTGTTTCCATTTCTGGCTCCGGGGAGAGTGTTTCAAAAAAGGAAGAAATCCCGTCCCAGATGCTGGATTTTCTCTCCGGGCTTGAGGATGCATTCTGAAAAAGTCAAGTCTTTCCTGGTGATAAAATAGCCAAATTTCAAGCAGTCAAATTAGTATAAATCACGGATTTTTGAAAGGGGTGATGCCTATTGAATGTTATTGGATCTGCATCCTTTGGGAGCTTTTGAGAGCCTCATATTCGTTGGGTATTGTGAATAGCTTTCTGTCAGGTTTTAGGGTATGTTGTATGTAGAAAAAAGAAAGGAGAACGAACACAATGGAGATGAAAAACATATGCGGAAAAATCCCGGTAGAGCTGCATGAAAAGCTAAAACTGGAAGTCGAAGAGTTAGGAATCAGCATACCAAAATACCTTGAAATGGTAATCGAAGAACACATGACAAGAAAAGGAGAAAAGACGAACATGGCAGATTTAAGAACAGTAGCAGTACAGGTAACCGAGGATTTATTTTCCAGACTGAAAGCAGTCCTCGCCAGGAATGGCATGAAACAGAAAGACTTCTTAATCGGGCTTATCGAAGATGCAATCGAAAAAGAAGAAGCCAAATGGAAAGCAGAGTCAGAGGAAGCCGAAGAAACAGAAATGGAAGAGCCTGAGACTGCGAAATCAGAACCGGATGAAGAGTCAGTAGAACCTGAAGCAGAAGAGCCTGAGACAGAAGCACTGGAAGCTGAAACAGACGGAGAAATGACAGAACCGGACGAAGCTGAAGCAGATGAAGAGCCGACAGAGCCAGAAAACGAAGAGCCAGCGGAAGCAGAGCCAACAGAACTGGAAACCGAAGAAGCAGAAGAATCTGAGCCAGAGGAAGCGGAATCAGAAGAATAGACATTACAAAACAGAAACCAAGAGACGGAAACGGTGCAGAGAAATCTGCACTGTTTTTTTCGCAGCGAAGGGAGGCTGATAGCCGGAACAATTCGATTTTTTGACCTGTTCAGTGGAATCGGAGGATTCCGAGAAGGGCTGCACAGGGCAGGGGGCTTCACCTGTGTCGGACACTGTGAAGCAGATGCATATGCAGACCACAACTACCGGGTGCTGTTTGATACGGAAGGAGAGTGGTTCTGCAATGACGCAAGAAATATTGAAACAGAACGAATGCCGGACTTTGATCTTTTATGTGCGGGATTTCCTTGCCAGGCATTCTCAATCGCTGGACGAAGGGAAGGATTTGCCGATGCAAGAGGAACCCTTTTCTTTGAAGTTGCCAGACTGGTTGCAGACAAACGACCTGCGTATTTTCTCCTTGAAAACGTACCCGGTCTGCTTTCGCATGACAAAGGGCGGACGTTTCACACCATCCTCAGTACGCTATCTGAACTGGGGTATCATGTCGAATGGAAAGTGCTTAACAGCAAGGATTTCGGAGTCCCCCAGTCAAGGAAGCGGGTGTATATTGTCGGATATCTTGATGGAAGATGTGCCGGAAAAATATTACCTTTCCCAAAAGCAAATGGAACAGCTCTTATACAAGTCCATGCTGGCAAACAGGGAGAAAGAGTCTACGCAGAAGAAGGACTGAGCTGCACGCTGACCAGCGGGGCTGGTGGTATGGGCGGCAAGACCGGATTATACGAAGTCGGTATCCCAATCAAGGAAAACACCCGAAAAGGATACAAGATGGCCTACGAGGGGGACAGCATCGATCTCGGATATCCGGGAATCAACAGTCGCAGGGGGAGAGTCGGGCATGAGATCGCCCATACCCTGACGACCGGAAACCAGCAGGGAACACTGCATTTTGTAGATATCTCCCCTCCGCCGCTGGTGACAGACGTTGCAAGATGTCTGAATACCAGACAGGATTCCAGCATCCATAACCACAGAGGCGAAAGTTCCGGGGTGCTGGTGGAAGAAGCGCCAAGGGCAGTGCTGACACCGGCCAAGGAAAAAGTCCGCCAGAATGGAAGAAGGATGAAAGAACCGGAAGAGCCAATGTTCACCATTACGGCAACTGACCGTCATGGAGTGATTTACCACGGCAGAATCCGCAGGCTGACGCCAAGGGAGTGTCTGCGGCTGCAGGGATATCGGGATGGTCAGATTTCCAAGATGGAAAAAGAAACATCGGATAACCAGCTTTACAAGCAGGCCGGTAATGGTGTCACTGTCAATGTCATTGAAGCAATAGGCAGAAATTTGAAAGCAGTAGATGAAGAGATCCAAAGCGGCTCACCTGTTCCAGAAGCGAAGGGTGGGTGAAGCAGATCGACCTAAAAGACCAGTATTTTGGTACAGAGATTGAGATGACAGGTATCAGCCGCTATGATGCGGCTGTTGCGATTGGAAGAATGTTCGGAACAGAGCCATATCATATCCGTTCTTACGATTCATGGTGTGTAAAAGATTCAGATGGAAAAACGTGGAAATTTTCAAGAGACAGCAGTATCGACTGTGAAAGGCTGGCAAATGGTACTGTAATAGATGCCGATGGAGATTATTCGACAGAAATGGTATCCCCGAAATTGGAATATTCGGAAATGGGGAAACTCCAGGAAGTGGTGCGGTGTGTCAAAAACGCAGGTGCTTTTGTCAATTCATCCTGTGGCATGCATGTCCATGTGGACGCATCCAATCATACACCAAGGAGTCTGAAAAATGCACTGACGATCATGTACTGCAAAGAGGATATTCTGTTCAAAGCCTTAAATGTACAGACGAGAAGGGAAGATGAGTATTGCCAGAAAGTCCGTCCTATGGTATTGGAGAAGATCCGCCGGATGCCAAACAGCACCATCACGATGGAAAAATTCAAAAGGGCATGGTATGAGGGAAATGACGGAAGCTCCGAGCATTACAACTGGACAAGGTATTATGCCTTAAACCTACATGCTGTTTTTTCCAAGGGAACACTGGAATGGCGTTGTTTTGAAAGCACCCTCCATGCAGGAAAAGTCCGGTCGAATATCACACTGGCACTTGCCATATCCGCACAGGCGATCAACCAATCTTGTACCCATGCAAAAAAGACGGAGATCGGGGATAACCCGGCATTTACGTTCCGCACCTTTCTGCTCCGCCTCGGATTGATCGGGGACGAATACAAAAATGTGCGGAAGCATCTGCTTGCCAATCTGGACGGGGATAAGGCATGGCGGTATGACAAAAGTACCTATGCCTGTCTGCAGAATCCAAGACGGACAGATGATGCGAGATAACAGAATAATGAGAACAGACAGGCCGGGTGGAAACATCCGGCTGTTCTTATGCAAAATGAAGAAAAAGAAGAAAGAGGTAGAAAACATGAAGAGTAAATATCGATTCAGGCGAATCCTTTCAGGGGTGATGGCGGCAGTCACCATCTTATCCACGGTCATTTCACCGCTGACGGTGTATGCTTCGGAAGAGCCGAAAGCGGCGGAACCGCCAGCGTATGAATCCGTAAAGGATCAGCTGGATGAAAATGAAGTGGTAAAAGCCACCGATCTGGAGCTGGAAGTCGGACAGGACTTTGATGTTTCCACGGATTTTACAAATTTGGAAATCAAGGACGAAAGCAAAGTCAAAGTGACATTCCAGAAAGCAGAGAATGACGCCGGGGAGAACTTCAGCACCAGCCATGCAGACACTTACCATGCCGTTTATTATGTGGAGCCAGTCAACCAGAACCAGCCGGTTTATCAGATTGGGAGAAACCTGATCGTAAAAGAGCCTGTGACAGCAGCTCAGAGTGAACCGCAGACAGAACAGGCAGTTACCGAAGAGGATACAGGTTCTGATGATGAGGAAGCTGCCTCGCAGGAAGAAACTGAGACAGTGCCTGTAGAGACAGAAATTGTTGAGCCGGAGACAGCTGAATCTGAAACAGAAGAACCGGAAGAAACAGAACCCGAATTTCAGGACGGACTTTCCGAATCCGAGTTTGATGCTGCATTAGAAAAATCCGAAACGGAAAATACAACCGATGAAGAATCCGGGCTGACACTCAGCGATGTTCTGGAGCAGGCAGGGGAACAGGATATTGACCTGATGGCAATGGAAGATGGGGAAACCGTTTCATTCACCGCAGTCAATACCAGTACAAGAGCAACACAGGACGTAGATGTGACAAGAGGGGCTGCATACTATTATGCAGACTACGGTCTGGGTTCCTATGTAACTTATAAATATACCGTAAAATTTGGAAACGTGTCTGCAACTGCCTACTGTGTGCAGCCGTCCAAGGCAGGACCTGGGGATGGTGTCTATAAGATCACCAAACTGGGTGACAGCAAAGCACTGGCAAAAGTATGCTACTACGGCACAAAAGCATCCGGCGAAAATGGATTTTTCTCAGAGAAACATCCTGATTTTTCCGCTGGAAAACAGTTTATCATTGTCCATCTGGCTGCGTCTTATGCCAATAACAGTAGTGACGCTTTTTCCGGTACGAATGCAACCGGACAGGCTCTGGCAATGGAACTCTACAATTATTGCATGAGCCAGCCGGAGATACCGGAAGTGGACATGAGTTTCTCCAATGCAAATGTTACCGCATATATCAGCGGCAACAGCCAGAGAACAGAAGAGATCACCTTCAAGGCATCCGAACTGCAGACCATCACCATGAAGCTGCCGTCCGGTGTCAAACTGCATAATGTGACAACGGGAAAAACAAGCAGTGCAGGTGCATCCGTGGAGATCTGCGGCGGTACCAAATTCTACTTATCTGCACCGCTGACACAGGCAGTGAATGTCAAAGGGGAATGGTCTGTCACCATGAAGGGAAGCATCATCAAAGATTATTCCGCTTATAAGATCACAACCGGAAGCGAGACACAGGACCTTGCCCTGGTATTTGGCGAGGGTGTGACCGATGAGAAATATGTAGATTTTAAAGTATCATGGGTAAAACAGGCAACTCTGGAGATCGTAAAGAAAGACCGTAAGAGCAACAAAGCCATCGCAGGTGCAGTTTATGGCGTTTATAGTGACAAGGATGGAAAGAACCTGATCACAAAGATGCCGGCCACAGATGCCAACGGAGCTTCCAGCGTTACGATCACCAAAACACAGGATACCGTATACCTGAAAGAGATCTCCGTACCAAACGGATATCTGCTGGATACCAAAGCCTACGATGTGAAACTGGTCATCGGGGATACCGTAAAACAGACCGTTACCGATGCAGAGCAGATGGCAAGCCTGACCGTTTACAAATTAGGCGAAGTCCTGACCGGAGCAAAGGTGACCGATGATGGTGTTTCCTTTGTTTATACAGAGCAGAAACAAAAAGGCGCGGTTTACAACGTTTATGCTGCAGAGGAAATTGTATCCGCAGACGGAACAATCATCTACAAAAAAGATGCACTGGTTAAAGCCGGACTCACCACCGGGGATGACGGAAGTGCCACACTGGATAAGTTATATCTGGGGAAATATGTGGTAAAAGAAATGCAGGCACCACAAAATCTGGTATGCACTGGTGAAAGCCAGGAGATCACCCTTTCCTATGCCGGAAGTAATGTGGAAAAGGTCATGGGAAGCGTGACATTCAAAAATGACCGCCAGAAAGCAAGCGTGAGTGTATACAAACAGGATAAAGAAACCAGGAAATATCTTCCGGGCGGCACTTATGGTCTGTATGCCGGAAATGACATCAAAGCAGCGGACGGAACCATTGTGGTCAAGAAAGATACTCTCATTGAGAAAGCAGTGACCGGAACAGACGGAAAAGCCGTATATCAGGCAGACCTGCCAATCGCCAACAGCTACTACATGAAAGAGCTGGGTGCACCAGCTGGATATGTGAGAAACGGCGAGGATGTGTACTCCTTTACCTTCCAGTACACAACAGACAAAGAGGCAACGGTTTCTTTCAACCATACGTTCCAGAATGAGCGGATCAATGCGAAGATCAAACTGGTAAAAGAGGATTCCGAAACCGGAAAGACCGCACAGGGAGATGCAACACTTGAGGGTGCTGTTTACGGATTGTATGCCCGTGAAGATATCGTACATCCAGATGGACAGACAGGTGTTCTTTACCCGGCAGGAACACAGATTGCAACCCTGACTACGGATACAGAGGGAAATGCAGAAGTCGCAGACCTCTATCTCGGAAAGTATTACGTGAAAGAACTGACTCCGCCTGTCGGATATCTGACAGACACGGAAGAACATGATCTGGAGTGTAATGACGAGGGAGATCTGGTTCAGACGGTAGAACGTACCGCAACTTCTCTGGAAGATGTGATCAAACAGCCGTTCCAGGTCATTAAAGCAGCCAACAATGGTAAGACCGATGCCGATCTGTTAAAAGGTGTGGGATTCAGTGCATATCTGGAGAGCAGCCTGAAGAAAAATAAGGACGGTTCCTATGACTTTGCATCTGCTACTCCGGTCGTGCTGACCGCAGACGGACAGACAGAAATGTTCACGGATGAGCGTGGATATGCATGCTCCATTCCGCTTGCATACGGAACCTACATTGTAAGGGAGACCACCACACCGCACAACTTCAAACCAGTCGATGACTTTAAGGTTGTGATCTCGGAAAACAATCCGGATCAGCCGCAGGTATGGCGTGTGCTTCTGGACGAAGAGTTTGAAGCAAAATTAAAGATCGTCAAAAAAGATGACGAGACAAAGAAATCTGTCCTGGTTCCGAATACCGAGTTTAAAGTATACAATCTGGATAACAAGAAATATGTGGAACAGGTGACCACCTACCCATCTACTACGGTACATAAATCTTATTTTACGGATGAGAATGGATACCTGATCCTGCCACAGAATCTGGCTTGTGGAAATTACCGCATCGAAGAAGTGACTGCACCGGATGGATACACCCACAGTGCCAATACCGTGGAAATCAAGGTAGACAGCGATACCGCATACCAGGAAGATCCGGTCAGCGGTGACCTGATCATCGAGGTGGAATTCGAGAACCACCCGGCAAAAGGCAGACTGACCATCCACAAGGAAGGAGAAGTAGTCAAAGGTTTTGACAAGGATTTCACCTATGAGGAAGCCAGCCTTGCAGGAGCCGTGTTTGAGGTTTATGCCGCAGAAGATATCTATACCGCAGACCATCAGAAAGATGAGAACGGCAACCGTTATCTGGAATATGCCAAAGACACACTGGTGGCAACGGTGACAACTGATGAAACCGGAAGTGCCGTAATCGAGAATCTTCCGCTCGGAACATACCGGGTAGAAGAGAAAAAAGCACCGGAAGGCTACACCTGGAATGCCAAAGGGGAAGAGGTAACCTTTACCTATGCCGGACAGGATACCCCGGTCGTAGACGAAGAAGTGACATTTAAAAATGAACGCCAGAAAGTAAGCATCACCGTGGAAAAACAGGACGCAGAAACCGGAAGCGTGGTAGCCGGAGCTGTATTTGGACTTTACAATAAGAAGGAAATCAAATCAGGCAACAAGGTCATCGTGAAAGCAGATACCTTATTACAGGAGATCACAAGCGATGAAAAAGGACAGGCACACTTTACCCTGGACCTGCCGCTTGGAACTTATTATGTAAAAGAGATTTCCGCACCGGACGGTTTTGTATCCTCTGATGAGGTACTGGAATTTGATGCCACCTATCAGGGGCAGGACATTCCGACCATCAAGCTGAAATCTGTGAAGAAGAACCAGCCGACCACCATCGAGATGACCAAATCCGATCTGACCACAGGCGTAGAGCTGAACGGGGCATCCCTTTCTGTTCTGGACAAGGATGGAAATGTGATCGACAGCTGGACTTCCGTAAAGGATGAGCCTCATGTGATCAAATATCTGACTGTTGGAAAAACTTATATCCTCCGTGAATCCCTTGCACCGCTTGGTTATTTAAAGACCACAGATGTGGAATTCACCGTTCAGGATACCGCAAAAGTACAGAAAGTGGAAATGAAGGACGATGTGCCGAAAGCCCTACTGATTGTAAACAAGAAAGGCGAATTCCTCGATAAGATCACCCTGCTGGACAATGTCAAAGGCGTTGTAGAGCATCTGTTTGAGTACATCACGGGAAGCCTGACAGACGTTACTTTTGAGATTTACGCTGCAGAGGATATTAAAGCAGCCGATGGCGTAAGCCCGGATTACTATTCCAAAGATGAGCTGGTAGCAACCGTGACAACGGACGCAAACGGTATTGCAAAAGTATCTGATCTTCCGGTTGGAAAATACTATATCAAAGAGGTAGGGACAGCATATGGTTATGTGCTGGATGAAGAACCACGATATGTAGATCTTTCTTACCGTGATCAGGATACCCCGGTTGTCGTATACGATGAGGACTGGCAGAACAACCGTCAGAAAGTAAAAGTGAACGTTCTGAAGAAAGAAAAGGATACTGATCGTGTATTAAAAGGCGGCATCTTTGGACTGTACACCAGAAACGACATCCTGTCCGCATCTGGAAAGGTGTTGATGGAAGCGGATACCCTGATTGAGTTAAAAACAACCGATGCAGACGGAAAGATTTCCTTTATTGCGGATCTGCCGATAGACGGAACCTATTATGTGAAGGAGTTGTATGCACCGGATGGATTTGTTACCACCGGAGAAGAGCAGGAATTTGTTTTTGAGTACCAGGGAGATAAAGAAGCAGAAGCGGTTTATGAGTTTGTATTTGAAGATGAGCCGACCACCGTGGAGCTTTCCAAAACCGATCTGACCACGGGCGAGGAACTGCCGGGAGCCAGATTACAGCTGACTGATGAAAATGGGGCTGTTGTTGAGGAATGGACATCCACTGAGGAGTCTCACATCATCAAAGAACTGGTCGTAGGAAAATCTTACACCCTGAAAGAGACCAAGCCGGCCGATGGATATGCCACTGCGGAAAGCATCACATTCACTGTGGAAAATACCGCAGAGATCCAGAAACAGGTGATGGAAGATGACGTGACCAAAGTGGAGATCAGCAAAACAGATATTACCGGAGATAATGAGATCGAAGGAGCCAAACTGACCATTACAGATGAAAATGGCAACATCGTAGAAACCTGGACTTCCGGTAAAGAGCCGCACTATATCGAAAAACTTCCAATCGGTAAATACACCCTGAAAGAAGAGCAGGCTCCAAACGGTTATATCGCAGCGGAAGAGATCACCTTCGAGGTGGCAGACACCGCAGAGATCCAGAAGGTAGCCATGAAAGACGATACCGCAAAGGGACGTCTGATCGTTGAGAAAACAGATAAGGATACCGGAGCTGCACTGAAAGGAGCGGAATTTGAACTGAGGGATGCTGATGACAAAGTGGTAGAAACACTGACCACCGATGAAAACGGCCATGCAACCAGCGGATTGCTTGCAATCGGAACTTATAAGGACGGCAAATTTGATAAGGCAGCCCCTTATTATCTGGTTGAGACAAAAGCACCGGAAGGATACCAGTTGGATGAGACCAAACATGAGGTGACATTTACCTATGTAGATGACAAAACTCCAGTGATCGAAGTCATCCAGAAAGTGACGAACGAGAAGCTGCCGGAGGATACCCCGTCTGTAAGCAACCCGAAAACAGGCGATGACACCAACCTCTGGATTCCGGCCCTGTGCCTGATTTTTTCTGCAGGCGGTTTGATTGGTATGGGTGTGGCATCCAGAAGAAAGAAGAAAAAAGGGGGCAGATAGGCTGAAACAATTATATTTTGCGTATGGAAGCAACATGGATCTGGACCAGATGGCATATCGGTGCCCAAAGGCGGAGGTGGTAGAAACCGTCCGCCTGGAGGGGTATCGGCTGACCTTTGCAGGTGCCGGAAGCGGTCTTGCCACCATCTTCCCGGAAGAGGGGAGCCATGTGGACGGCGTCCTCTGGTCACTGACCGGGGACTGCGAAAAGAGCCTGGATCTTTATGAAGGCTATCCTGATTTTTACGACAAGCAGGAGATCATTGTCAAGAACAAAGGTGGAAGAGAAATCAAAGCCATTGTCTATATCATGACAAAAGATTACATGCAGAACTTTAATCCGCCCGGACAGTCTTACCTGACCGGAATCTTAAAGGGCAGCAGGCAGAACCACATCCCAACGGGACCAATCCTGAAAGCAGCCAGAAAACCACCTGTGCCGGGACAGACGCAGAAAAGCCAGCCAAAGCAACAGAGGAAAGCCGGACAGGAACGATGAAAATCGTGAAAAAACTTTTTCAAACGGTATGCCTTGCAGCACTTTTCTTTAGTGCCGGATTCCTGATTTACCACATGGTATATCTCCCGATGGAGAATAAAAAGCTGGTGGCAGAGCTGAAAGGGAATTTCCCGGAGCCGGAAGCTCCGGGAGCCTCAGGCTCTGAGAAGAAAGAACAACCAGCTGGAAGAAAATGCCCGGTGGCTGCGGTAGACCTTGTTTCTCTTCGGGAACAATACCCGGATGTGCAGGGATGGCTGACCATACCGGACACTGGAATCGATTACCCGGTGCTTCAATCCGAACAGGAGAACGGGGAGTTTTACCTGAAGCGGAATTACAAAAAGGAATATGACATCAACGGAAGCCTTTTTTTACAGGTAGACTGCAAAGTGTCTGAAAGCAGGAATCTCATCATTTACGGCCACAACATGAACAGTGGGGCGATGTTCGGAAACCTGGACTTATATGCAGGGGAAAATTATTATAACACCCATCGTTTTGCTTATCTTCAGACAGAGGACGGCATTCAGGAATACCGAATCGTCACGGTGCTGAAAGCAGACCGGGATCTGTTCCCGTTCCAGCAGAAACTCCCAGATGCGGCGGCAGTGCAGGCGTACTTAAAAGCAGCCAAGCAGAGAGAAGTGTTCGAAACAGGGGATGATTACCTGAAGGGTATATACGATCAGGTTTTAACGCTCGTCACATGTTCGTATGAATGGAGCGGTGCCAGGAACATCGTCCTGTCGGTGCCGGTTTCCGGGGCAGTGTGGAGCCAAAAGTGTTCGTAAGTACCCAAAAAGTGCAGAAAATGAGACAAATGATGACCGCACGGGCAAGGATGTGTTCAAAACAGGGGAGTATATTAAGGGTATATGCCAGGTGTATTCAGGTGGGAAATGTGTTCAAAAGTGGAAACTTTGGCCAATACTTTACGGAATATCAGCGAATGCTCTGACGAAAAGTGTCTGAAAGCCCCCGAAAAGTGCAGAAAATGAGACAAATGATGACCGCACGGGCTGGGAAATGTTCAAAACAGGGGGATTATGTAATGGTGTGTATTGGTAGTATTCAGGTAGAAAAAAGTGTCTAAAAGTACCCGAAAAGTGCGGAATGTGAGACAGCTCATAACCCAGATCCGGCAGGAAGTGTTCCCAAAAGGAGTGCTCTCTGCTGGATCTATTTACTTATACGAGCTTTGACTCGTTGGAAAGGATGGTAATAATTATGAAACGATTTTATACAGCAGAATCCGTAACGGAAGGGCATCCGGATAAGCTCTGCGACCTGATCGCAGACAGCATTCTGGATGCGTGTCTGAAAGAGGACGAAAATTCCAAGGTGGCCTGCGAGGTGCTGGCAACCAAAGGGAACATCATCGTGGCAGGAGAGATCACCAGCCGATTTGAGCCACAGGTGTTTGAAATCGTCAAAAAAGTACTGGAAAGTGCAGGCTATGACGCAGACGGAATCCACATGGATGCCCTCATCCACAAGCAGAGTCCTGATATTGCAGCGGCGGTGGAACGATCCAGAGAACGCAGGGCAGGGACTGTTTCTGTTCAGAGCGGACTTGCCAATGGAACTGGGAATCAGGGAATCATAGTGGGATACGCCTGCGATGAGACGCCGCAGTTCATGCCGATGCCAGTAGTTTTGGCAAACCGCATCGTGAGGGAACTGTCTGCAAGCCGCAGAAGCGGTTATATCATGGGAATCCTGCCAGACGGAAAAGCACAGGTGACCGTGGAATATGAGGATGACAGACCTGTCCGTCTGGATACGGTCGTTGTGTCCTGTCAGCATGAAAAGGAAAAATCCCTTCGGAAGCTGGAGCATGAGATCCAGGAGAAAGTGTTACGCCCGGCTCTTCGGATGCTGCCGCCGGATGAGGATACCAAGATCCTGATTAATCCATCCGGCAGATTTGTGTGCGGAGGTCTGGATGCAGACACCGGCCTGACCGGAAGGAAGCTGATGGTGGATACCTACGGCGGTTTGGTTCCGCATGGCGGCGGTGCATTTTCCGGGAAGGACTGTTCCAAAGTTGATCGTTCCGGGGCATACATGGCACGTTACATCGCCAAAAACATGGTGGCTGCTGGACTTGCCAGCCGATGCCAGGTGTCTCTTGCCTACGCCATCGGGGTTGCCCAGCCAGTTATGGTACAAGTAGATACCTTTGGAACCGGGAAAATCTGTGCGGATGACTGCCTCGCCGCAGCGATCCCTCTGGTGTTCGGGCTTACCCCAAGCCAGATCTGTGACACCCTGCACCTGAAGCGGCCGATCTACCGACAGAGTGCCGTGTTCGGGCATTTTGGAAGAAAGGAATTCCCGTGGGAGAAAACGAATCAGGTAGAAAAACTCCGGGATACTGTGATGTAATGCCGTGGATTCCGGAAGAAGAGATCAAACGGGCAAGGGAGATCACCGCCATTGAGTACCTGAAGAAATATCAGCCGAACCGCCTGAAAAAATCTTCTGCCAGGAACGAATGGGAGCTGACGGACCACGACAGCTTCAAGATCAACGAGCTTACCAGTCAGTGGCACTGGAAATCCAGAGATATCGGGGGAACCAGTGCCTTAAATTTCCTGGTTCATGTAGATGGGTGTTCCTTTCTGGAGGCGGTACAGATGCTGAAAGATGAGTATCCAACCTACATTCCTCCGCCTGTGGAGGCAAAGCCCAAGAAGCCGTTTGTCCTGCCACCGGCCAGCCCGGACTGCCGCAGGGTGTTTCGATACTTGAAGGAGCGCGGGATCAGCGGCGAGATTTTACAGCGGTGTGTTCATCTGGGAATCTTATATGAAAGCCTGCCCTACCACAATGCTGTGTTCGTAGGACGGGACGAAAATCAGGTGGCAAGATATGCTTTCCTGCGTGGGATTTACGATGCCAGTGGAAAGGCTTTTAAGATGGAACAGACCGGAAGTGAAAAGGCATACGCTTTTTGTGTTCCGGCAGAAGAGGGCTGCAGACGGGTTGCCGTTTATGAAGCCTGTGTGGATGTGCTGGCTCACATGACACTGGAACAGGGAAGCCGGGATAAGTACCGTCTGGAGCTTGGCGGGATCAGCGCACCAAAAGAAGGGCAGAGCCAGCGGAGCATGAAAAAGCCGCAGGCATTGGAACATTTTTTGTCCCAGCACCCGGAGATCACCGAGATTGAAGTGTGTACCGACAATGACTTTGCCGGACGCTGGGCGTGTGAACATATCCGAAAAGCCTATGAAGGTAGCTATCAGATCATCGAAAACCTGCCGGAAATCGAAGGAGCAGACTGGGCAGATATGGCAAAGATGGCTGCCCGGACACCAGAGAAACGGCAGAGCAAGGAAGTGAGGTGATACCTATGAAAGACAAAATAGAAGTGGAAATATTGTCCCCTGTTATGGCAAGTTTTATCCCGGAACGCTCGGACAGTGTTGACTGGGAAGATGCAGACCCACTGGAAGGAAACGAGCTGGTGCCATACCAGGAAGCCATCGCAGAAAAGATTGACGAGGTTAACCGACTTGGTTCACCGGATGACACTCCCTGTAATCTAATGGATTATTTTTACGGAAGCGACAGTGTCCGGGAAAAAGTAGAACGCATTACGATGGGGGTAAAGGCACAGGATGATGTTTTATACGGATGTGCCAGCCTGACGCTTCGCAAACCGTTGACATCAAGAGAATATGCCGAGGTGGAAAGGTATCTGCGGGGCCAGTACAGCGATGGCTGGGGAGAGGGCATGGAGCAGAAGGAGATCAAAGTAAAAGGCGGCGAATTATATCTGCATTTTTATGTTGGTGCAGGCTCGGATTTTCTGATTCAGATGAAAGTACCGGAAAACGGTGTGCTGGAAAAGCAGCCGGAACAAAAGCCGTCCCGTCCAGAGCTTAAGCTCTTAGGGCATGACGGAAATATTTTCTCAATCCTTGGGGATGCATCAAGGCTGCTTAGACGAGCCGGAATGTCCGAACAGGCCAACGAGATGGCAGACCGTGTCCATAAGAGCGGCAATTACTATGAAGCACTGGGGATCATCAGCGAATATGTGGAAACCGAACTGTCGGACCATCGTGAACGGTCCAGAACGCCGAGAAAAGAAACACCGAAAAAAGAGGATACCTGCCGATGAGCAGTTCCATAAAGAAAAGCACTTCCAGAGAAATTTGGAAAATAAGCGACCGAAAGGATGATGCCTATGGGAAATACCCTGAAACTTGAAGATCTTTTAAAACCGGACTGCCTGCCGGATGAGTCTGCCGGAGGGGAGAACTGGCGTATCCTGCATGGGGATACCTTAAAGCTGGTCAAAGGATTCCAGCCGGGGATCTTTGATGCAGTTGTGACTGATCCGCCCTATGCGTCCGGTGGAACCAAGCAGAATGAACGCAACCGTACCACCAACCAGAAGTACAGCAGTATGAAAGCGGAAAACGCCCTGCCGGATTTTGATGGGGATAATAAGGACCAGCGTTCCTGGACCCACTGGATGGCAGAATGGCTGTACGATGTGCGGAAAGCCTGTAAGAGAGGGGCTCCGATCTGCCTCTTTATTGACTGGAGACAGTACCCGTCTATCACCGATGCCCTTCAGTGGGCAGGCTGGATCTGGCGAGGAACCGCAGTCTGGGACAAAGGAAACTCCCGTCCGCAGAAAGGCAGGTTCCGCCAGCAGGCAGAATATATTGTCTGGGGAAGCAACGGCCCGATGCCGATCAACCGCCCGGTGTCCTGCCTTCCGGGTGTGTTCCGTTATGGGAATCTCCAAAACCGTATCCATGTGACAGAAAAGCCACTCCAGCTGATGAAGGATGTCATCCAGATCTGTGAGCCGGGCGGCCTGATCTTGGATCCGTTTGCCGGAGCTGGTACTACCATCCTTGCGGCGGCAGAGTCTGGCTATCAGGCAGTCGGTATTGAGGTAACGGATGCGTATTATAAGCTGGGAAGCGACCGTGTCCGCATCGCACTGGAAGCAATGGAAGAAGCAGAAAACGAAGAACCACAGTAACCGGATGTCTGCCAGACATCTGAAAAAAGAAGAAAAGAATCCAGATGTCCACAAGACATCCACAGAGCCGGAATGCTTTGTGGGTGTTTCTTTTTGGAAAAATGCCGGACAGAGGAAACATGTCCGGTCAGGAAAGGAGATGGTCGTATTGGAACAGGCACTTGCTTATGTCTGCTGTTCTGCAGAAGAGGGAAAGACCAAAGTGCAGCGGTACTGCCGGAAGATCTATGAACTGGGATATGTGCCAATCTGCCCGCAGTACAGCTTTTCCCCATTCCTTGATGATGGGGACGCAGAGGATATGCAGGCCATGCGTAGAATGTCCCATCAGATCTTAAGACGGTGCAGGATGGTGGTCGTCTGCGGAAAAGAGACCACCGGGACGATGAACACGGAGATCAGCATGGCTGACAGACTCCATATCATCTGCACCACACTGGATGGGTTAAGCAAAATCAAAGAAAACGAATGATTCAGAAAAACGACAGGCTCAGAGGGGACGGAACCGGATGCGACTGGTTTTGCAAGCATAGCGTTTGGATATCCAAACGCACTTTGGGGAGAACCCCAATCCCCCATACCGAGCCGTAAACAGACGAAAGGAGAACGAAAAAATGTTAGGATTTATACTTGGCACAATGACCGGAGGGGCAATGGGCGTTTTTGCAATGTGTCTTTTCATAGCTGGAAAGCGTGAGGATGAGGCACTGGAACGGTGCCGGATGAAACCAAAGGAGATTATCGACCACGGTGTGTGCATCTGTTTTGTAAACAGCCAGGGAGAGGAACTGTTCCGTCTGGCAGACGGGGAAAGCCTTGTGCAGAATGCCCCAAACGGAGAGCGGAACGTATCCACCTGCCACTATCTGGATGCCGATTCTGCTATAATCGATGGGAAAAAATGGAACCTCCTGGAATTCGCAAAAGAGATGGAAAAGAGAGGGATCATGTTCGCCCCGATGGAGCTGTGCCAGGTATCGGAAAGGGGGTGAGGCCCATATGAAGAAAAAGATCATTGCTGCAGCGGTAGCCATCGGCGTCCTGGCAGGTTTCCTGATCTTGAAAAATCGTGAAATGTAATGACGCAACCAATAACCCGTTGGAAAGCAGGTGAAGAGATGAGAAAAAGAAACCATATGATACCAGTCCGCCTCAATGCAAAAGAGCTGCGTTTTCTGGAAGAACAGGTAGAAAAAAGCGGCCTGTCCCGTGAGGAATACATCCGTTTCATTGTCATGGGCGGCGAAGTCCGGGCAAGACCCTGTGAGCATCATACGGAGCTTTTGCGGAAAATATCCGGTCTGTGCAACAACGCCAACCAGCTTGCCCATGTAGCCAACGGCTGTGGGATGGCCGGGGAAGAGAGCATCCGGGAAATGCTCCGCATGACGAAAGAGACATGGAGGCTGGTCAAAGAGGAATGGTAGCCGATGGCATACACCAGTATCATCCCGGTCAGCCGTCTGGACAATTCCATCACTTACATCCGAAACAAAGATAAGACCACAAAGAAAGGGCAGAGTGCCGGCTCTCTGGAAGAAGCCATCGATTACGCCATGAACCGGGATAAGACGGAGCGTTCCGTTTTTGAGGATGCCATCGGCTGTGTCTGTGAGACTGCCTATCAAGATATGGTAGTTACAAAGAAACGATACCACAAGATGGACGGAGTACAGGGATACCATCTGGTGCAGAGCTTTGCAAAGGGGGAAGTCACCCCGGAGCTGGCCCACCAGATCGGCATGGAGCTGGCAAAAAGGCTCCTGCAGGGAAAATACGAAGCAGTCATCACCACCCATCTGAATACGGAGCATTACCACAACCACATCGTGTTTAATTCCGTGAGCATGGAAGATGGGAAAAAGTACCACAGCAACAGCAGGAGTTACTATGAGGATGTGCGGAAAGCTTCGGATGCCTTATGCCTGAAATACGGCTTATCTGTCATCGAACCGAAAAACGGCAAAGGGAAATCCTATGCACAGTGGATGGCAGAACAGGACGGAAAGCCGACCTGGAGAACCTCGATCCGTCTGGACATCCGGGATGCTGTGGCAGAGAGCTTCACATGGAAACAGTTTCTGGAACAGATGAAGCAGAGGGGATACCAGTGGAAGCTGAACCGGAAGTACATTGCATTAAAAGCACCGGGGATGGAACGGTATATCCGTCTGCGGAGCCTTGGGAAGCATTACTCGGAAGAGAGCATCCGGCAGTGGATCTTGCAGCCCAAGAGCAGGATACCTGCTGGAAAAGAAGGAGATTCCAGATTCCCGAAAAAGAAGTTAAAAGGGATACAGGCCCTGTACTATTCCTATCTGTACCAGATGGGTGCACTAAAGCAGAAGCCGAAAAGGATCTCCCCGGTGCTCCGGGCAGACATCCGAAAACTGGATGCCAGGATCGAGCAGATGGAATTTCTACAGAAGCATCAGATTACTAGCCGTGAAGAGCTACTCGCCTACCGCACATCGTTGGAAGAGAGGGTACAGGCACTCACGAAAGAGCGGAAGCGGCTCTACCGGAGCGAACCGGACAGTGTCAGGATAGGTCAGATCACCGAAGAACTGAAGCCGCTTCGAAAGGATATCCGCATTTGTATCCGGATCGAACAGCAGTCCCAGGAGATGGAAGAAAAGATGCGTCTGGCAGAGCAGATCCAGAGACAGGAAGAAGAACAGACGGAGAAAAACAGAAAACCGAGAACAGAAAGCAGGTGAACAACATGAATTATGGAGGCGATGCGGCGGACCAGATCGTCCGGTATTCCCTAGACGGCGTGGACCACGGGCTCAGGCTTTCGGGTACGCTGGCAAAGCATCTGGCGGTATTTGTTGCCGCCGTATTAAAAGACCAGAAGAAAACGAGGGGCAAGACCAGAATGGTGCGGATGTTAAAGGAGAACAAGCCATTGAAGTTCTTCACTGTGCCATCTGACCGCCTGCGTGAATTCTGCAGTGAGGGCAGGAAACGAGGACTGCTCTATGTGATCATCCGGGATAAAAAGAACCCGGAGATGAGCGAGGTCATGGTCTTTGCCGATGATGCAGCCAAAGTCAACCGTGTCATGGATAAGATGAACCTTGATTTTGTAAGGAGCGAAGTCGGGGAAGCTGTCCATGAGGTAACCGCCGGAATGGAAGCACCGGAAACCGAAGCAGTACAGGAAACTGTGCAGATGCCGGAGGGCGAGGTGCAGTTTGAAATCAGCGATCTGGACGAAGCATTCCAGGTCGGTGACATGGACTTTTCTGAAGAGGAAAAGAACCAGAATCATCCCGAAAAGGAGTTTTCCGAACCGGAAAATTTTATCCCGGTGCAGGAAGAGGGGGAAGAGAATCTGTCCGGCTCTTCCTTGCACAGCAGAAATATTTCTACCGGGCAGGAAAAAGGGACTGATGCAGGGCAGAGGGAACAGGAGCGTCCCAGTGTCCGCCGGGAGCTGGAGAACATCAAACGGGAGAAAGCAGAGGAATCCCAGAAGCGGAGCCGGGAAAAGAACCGTGGACCAAGGAAAACGCAGAAGAAAGCAAGAAAGAAACGAAAGGTGAAAGCGAGGTAGGAGATGGACCTGACAAAATTTTTAGGGCAGGACTCGCAGGAGCAGTCCGCCCAGCGGTTATCGAAAGAAGAATATGCCGCACAGAAAAAGCAGGAGAGGGAAGAAATCTGGGGTATGATCGATGGAAAGGCACAGGAGGTCTTCCAGAATGGGGACTCCTTAAAAGGATTCCTTGATTTTATGGGACAGTGCAAGCCGCAGAGGACAGACAACCTGTTCCTGCTTTATGCACAGAATCCGGAGATCCGGCAGGTCAAGACCTTTGAAAAATGGAAGGAAGAAGGCAAGGTAGTCAAGACCGGAAGCAAGGGATACAACTTCATTGTCGGACAGGAATATGAAAAGGACGGTGTCATCCAGCAGGGGTACTCCATCCAGAAAGCCTATGACATCAGCCAGATCCGTACCAAGCAGCCGGAAGAGGCAGAGCCAAAGCCGATGGACCAGCTGATGGAAGCACTGCTGACCGACAGCGAGGTACGGATTCAGATCGCAGACAATCTGCCGGATAAGGTACAGGCACAGTACATCCCGAACAAGCGGACGATCTATGTCCGAAATGGCATGAGCGAAAATGCAACGTTCCATTCCATCAGCCGGGAGTTGGCCTGTGCATCCCTTGACCATCACGATGGAAGCTACAGCCGGGCAGGGGTATCGGCACAGGCCTATTGTGCGGCGTATGTGACAGCACAGAAATACGGCGTGGATGTCTCCGGTTTTTCCTTTGACAAGGTATGCCAGATGCAGGCATTCGGACAGAAAGATCCGAAAGAACTCCGCTCCTTTATCCAGGATGTAAAGAGTGCAGCCTATTCCATTGGCAAGCAGGTAGACCGCAACCTTGGCAAAAGCGAGCAGGAATTTATGACCGATGAATTTGCCATCCCGGAGGAAAAAACGGAGAAACCTGCCAAGAGTAAAAAGTCTCCGGAACGCTGATAAAAAGGGGCTTTTCCGGCTCTTTTGCAGTAGCTTTCCGGGAGGAAGTGTGGTATGTTGTGGTTGAGAAAAAAGAGGAAATAAGGAGGCTCGCCTATGACAAGAATGCGATATGTAAAGATGGACCGGATCATGAACCACATGCTGATCCATGCACTCCGGGAAGTGTTCCGGCAGGAAAAAGAACAGGGGCTTCCGGTGGATACCACACGGGATCTGGTTCTGAAGCTGGCAGAGCAGGAAGAGGGAAAGCTCTACCTGACAGAAGCCGAACACAGCAAATCCGTGGAAGCCTTAAACCAGCTCCGGGACACATACCTGAAAAACGGACGCTATTCCGATGGGATCGACAGCGTCCTGTTAAAGATCATGAAATCCAGATACCGCCCATACCGTGGAAGGGGAAGATGAAGAAAGGATGTGGTACAAATATACAGAAATATGACACAAGAAAGAATAGAAGCCATGCGGAGAAGATATCCGCCGGGAACCGAGGTCACGCTTAACAGCATGGAGGGGGAGAGCCACATGCCACCCGGCTTAAAAGGTAAGGTGGATATGGTAGACGATGCAGGGCAGATCCACGTAAACTGGGAGAATGGAAGCAGCCTTGCCCTCGTTCCGGGAGTGGACAGCTTCCACATTACGGACCTGCCAAGAGCAGAGAGGCCCAAACAGCAGCCATCCCGGTAACAAACAGCCGGAAGTCAGACTGGATGATTTGGCTTGCCGGACTGCCTGTCATCTGGTGGGTAGCAATCCTGCTTGCGGATGCCATCCAGCCGGGCAGGAATCTTTTCGAGCTGATGGAGGTTCTCACAGAAAAGCTGAACCATCCCTTCCAGTTTCATTATACGGAATATACCATCAAGTCGATGCTGGTCTGCACGTTACTTTACGCAGCTGGGATCGGCATTTTTTATTCCAGTCAGAAGAACTACCGCAGAGGGGAAGAACATGGCTCTGCCAGATGGGGCGATGCCCGGCAGATCTGTAAGAAATATAGCCAGAAGCCGTACTCCCAGAACATCCTGCTGACACAAAACTTCCGCATTAGCCTTGACACCCACAAGCACCGCAGATGTCTCAACATTCTCGTAGTGGGAGGCTCCGGTGCAGGAAAATCCAGAGGCTTTGCCCTGCCAAACATCATGCAGTGCTGCTGTTCGATGGTCATCACCGATCCGAAAGCCGAGCTGCTCCGAAAGACAGGCGGTCTGCTGGAAAAGCAAGGATATGAGGTGCGTGTCTTTGACCTCATCAATCCCGACACATCTTTTTGCTACAATCCATTCGAGTATGTCCACGATGACAAAGACGTGCTCCGTCTTATTTCCAATCTGATACAAAACACCACACCCAAAGGTTCCCAGTCCTCTGATCCCTTCTGGGAGAAGAGCGAAACCGCACTGCTTCAGGCACTGATGCTGTATCTGCTCCACGAAGCTCCGCCGGAAGAACAGAACTTCGCCATGATCATGGAGATGTTAGGCTCGGCACAGGTAAAAGAAGAGGACGAGGACTACGAGTCCCCTCTGGACATTTTGTTTGACCGTCTGGAGATGCGGGACCCGGACAGCATTGCCGTCAAGCAGTATCACATTTACAAGCAGGCAGCAGGAAAGACCGCCAAGTCCATCCTGATCAGTGTAGGTGTCCGGCTGGCAGCCTTCAATCTGCCGCAGATCGCCAAGCTGACCAATACTGATGAACTGGATCTTTCCAGCATGGGAGAAAGAAAAGTTGCGCTTTTCTGCTGTATCCCGGATGCAGACACCTCTTTGAATTATCTGGTAGGCATGATCTACAGCCAGCTTTTCCAGACGCTTTATTACATGGCAGACCGTGTGCATGGCGGTGCCCTCCCGGTTCCGGTCAACTGCATCATGGATGAGTTTCCAAACGTATCCCTGCCAAATGAGTTTGAGAAGATCCTGGCAACCTGCCGTTCCCGTTCCATTTACTGCAGCATCATCATCCAGAACATGAGCCAGCTAAAGGCTCTGTTCAAGGACTCCTGGGAAAGTCTGGTGGGCAACTGCGATGAGTTTTTGTACCTGGGCGGCAATGAAAAAGAGACACACAAATATGTATCAGAATTACTGGGGAAAGAAACCATAGACACCAACACCTACGGGCAGACCAAAGGAAAATCCGGCAGCTACTCCACCAACTTCCAGCAGAGCGGAAGGGAGCTGTTACAGCCGGATGAAGTCCGTATGCTGGATAACCAGAATGCACTTCTGTTTATCCGCGGGGAGCGGCCCATACTGGATGCCAAGTATGACCTGATGAAGCATCCCAACATCCGGTATACCGAGGACGGAGGTGCCGGCCCGTTCAATTATGCGAAAGCACCGCTGGCGCATGACGATTTTACATTTGACGAAACAAGATATGACGATTACGAACTGCTTCTGGATGAGGACATCATCGGGGAGCTTTTTTGATGGGAGGAATGCCAATGAATTTACTGAAAAATAAGAAACACACAGAAATCAGGAAAGAGACCGCACCGCTGAAGATGAAGAGAGGGCAGAAGAAACTGTTTGCTCTGTATGCAGTTACGGTACTGTCGATCTGCATTGGGGCGACCTGCGTTTATGCCGCAGGCGATCCGCTGACCGTAGTCAATAACCTGTCCACGTTTATCTTTTCCCTGATCCGCGCCATTGGCCTGATCCTGCTGGGATTTGGTATCGTGCAGGTCGGTCTGTCCTTAAAGAGCCACGATCCAAGCCAGAGGGCAAACGGATTTCTGACACTGGCAGGCGGTATCATCATTACCTTTGCAAAAGAGATCCTGGACCTGATCATGGGATAGGAGAAGAGTCCAGAAGGGGAGCCATGCGAAATGCCGGCTCCCTGCTCACTTTTGAGGATGGGAGGTGAAACTGTTTGAGTGATAACTGGATCGTACAGAATCTAAATTCTGCCTTGCAGACCTGGAGCGACAAGCTGGCTGAAATCTGGACACTGCTGACGCAAAGCCCGGAGAATTTCAAGGGCGGGGCAATCTGGAGCGTGATGACGAACATCAACGGTGGACTGAAAGCCATCGGGTACGGCCTGCTGGTTCTGTTCTTTGCGGCAGGGCTGGTAAAAACCTGTGGGAGCTTCACGGATATGAAAAAGCCGGAACACGTAGTGAAAGCCTTTATCCGTTTTGCACTGGCACAGGGAGCCGTTATGTCCGGCATGGAGCTTCTGACTGCGATCTTTTCCATTGTGCAGGGCATCGTGACAAACATCATGTCCCACTCCGGGATGGCAGGGGGAAACGTAACGGAACTGCCCTCGGAGATCGTGGACAAGATCGAAGCGGTCGGGATGCTGGAATCCATCCCTTTGTGGATCGTAACCCTGTTAGGCAGTCTGCTAATTACCGTGCTTTCCTTTGTAATGATCCTGACCGTATATGGAAGAATGTTCAAGCTGTACATGTACACGGCCATCGCACCGATTCCGCTGGCAACCTTTGCCGGGGAGCCAACCCAGTCTGTAGGAAAGAACTTTATCCGTTCCTATGCCGGAGTATGTTTGGAAGGAGCCATCATCGCACTGGCCTGCATCATCTTTTCGGTATTTGCGGCAAGTCCGCCGGCCATCGGGGACACCAGCCTGTCCGCCGTGACCATTGTCTGGAATTATGTCGGGGAACTGGTCTTTAACCTGCTTGTACTTGTCGGGGCAGTCAAGGCATCCGACCGGATCGTAAAAGAAATTATGGGATTATAGGAGGCAAGAAAATGGAAGAACCAAAGAAATTAGTCTATGACAGTGGAGCGCAGCCGGAGGAAGTATTCTTACGGGTCAGCGGTTACCTGGACAGGAACCGTCTGTATGTCGGGATCTACCAGACAGAGTATGGCTACCCGGAACTTTTTTCCGACCTTACGGTGAACCTGCACCATGCTCCGCTGAACGGTGTGAACGAAGCCTATATCGACCACAATTTCAGCAAAGAGCATCTGCGTTTTATTCGGAAATACAAGCTGGGCAGGGTATTGCCGGAGACCGTAGCTTCCGGTTACTGCACTTTTCAGAAGGTCGCCTTTGACCTGAAAAAACTGGCAGAATATGATCCGCAGGGAACCAGAGAATTTATGGAAAGCCACGGCATCCAGATTGCGGATGCACCAAAACAGAAACCAAAGAACAAATCACAGAGAGAAAGGTAGAAAACAACATGGAAGTGAAAATGAATAAAGAAATCCGAGACTATCAGGAGTCAATGTTCTGGGGCTTAAGTTTCCGGCAGTGCCTATTTTCGGTACTGGCGATTCTGGCAGCCCTTGGTATTTATTTCCTCACCCGGAAGTATGCCGGGGAACAGGTAACCGGATGGCTGTGCGTGCTTGGGGCGGCTCCCTTTGCAGCCTGCGGCTTTTTCCGTTACCACGGCATGACGGCAGAACAGTTCGCATGGGCAGTCATCAAATCCGAACTGCTGTACCCGAAACGGCTGGTATTCAAATCAGAGAACCTGTACTTTTCCTGCATGGAAGAGAGCCTGCGGCTGGGTGAAAAGATGATGGGAAACGGAGCGGAGCTTCTGGAGAAGAAACGGACGAAACAGAAGAAACCAAAGAAGCCAAAGAAGCCAAAGAAGCCAGGAGGAAGGGGTGATGCCTTTGATTAAAACCCTGAGTCAGACACTGAAACAGGACAAAGAAAAATTCAAAGTACCGAGGTCTGTCCAGCAGGCGATCCCGATCCGCAAGATCTGGCCGGACGGTATTTTTCAGGTGGAGAGCAAGTATTCCCGGACATTCCGGTTTACGGATATCAACTATTCCATTGCCAGCAAAGCGGATAAGACAGAGATGTTCCTGGACTACTCCGAACTTTTAAATGCACTGGATTCCGGCTGTACGGCGAAGATTACCCTGAACAACCGTAAGATCAACAAGGAAGAGTTTGAGCAGTCCCTGCTGATTCCAATGAAAGGAGATGGACTGGACGAGTACCGGAAAGAGTATAACGATATGCTCCTTTCCAAGATTTCCGGTACTAACAACAGCATTTACCAGGAACGCTATCTGACCGTCAGCGTCCACAAGAAGAACATCGATGAAGCCAGGACATACTTCGCCCGTGTGGGAACGGATATCATCACCCATCTGGCCAAGCTGTCCTCCATCGGGGAAGAGCTGGATGCAGAACAGAGGCTCCAGATCTTCCGGGACTTTTTCAAGGCAGACGTTCCGCAGAGCTTTCCGTTTGACATGAAAGCCTTTGCGAAAAAGGGACACAGCTTCAAGGACTGGATCTGCCCGGACACGATGGAGTTCCACAACGACCATTTCAAGCTGGGCGAGCAGTACGGCAGAGTCCTTTTTATGGAAGATTACGCCAGCTATGTGAAAGACGAGATGATCTCCGAACTGTGCAGCCTTGGCAGGAATCTGATGCTGTCTATTGACATCATCCCGGTACCAACAGATGAAGCAGTGCGTGAGATCCAGAACCGACTGCTGGGCGTAGAGACCAACGTAACGAACTGGCAGAGACGCCAGAATGCAAACAATAATTTTTCCGCCGTGGTTCCCTATGATATGGAGCTTCAGAGAAAAGAAACCAAGGAGATGCTGGACGACTTGACTACCAGGGACCAGAGGATGATGTTCGGTATCCTGACAATGGTACATATGGCAGAAAGCGAGAAACAACTGGATTCTGATACGGAAACCCTGTATTCCATTGCAAGAAAACACCTCTGCCAGATGGCAACCCTGAAATGGCAACAGGTCGATGGACTGAATACCGTCCTGCCGTATGGTCTGCGGAAGATTGATGCGGTGCGTACCCTTACCACAGAGTCCACTGCCGTCTTGATTCCGTTCCATACACAGGAGATCATGCAGTCGGGCGGCATTTATTATGGGCAGAATGCAGTCAGCAAAAATATGCTGGTGGCAGACCGAAGAAAGCTGTTAAATGGAAACTCGTTCCGACTGGGAGTCAGTGGTTCAGGAAAGAGCTTTTCGGCAAAAGAAGAGATCGTAGACCTTGCCCTATCCACAGAAGATGACATCCTTATCCTTGATCCGGAGTCCGAGTTTGCTTCTCTGGTGGAAGCCTTAAACGGAGAGGTCATCCGGATCTCGGCAACCTCCGATACCCATCTGAATGCACTGGACATGGATTCCGCCTATGGCAATGACCGCAACCCTCTGATTGAAAAGTCCGAATTTATCCTGTCCCTGTTTGAGCAGCTCGTAGGAGCCGGGAACCTTTCGGCAAAGGAGAAATCCATTCTCGACCGTTGCACCGCAGATGTGTACCGGGATTATATGAGGGGCGGTTACAAAGGGCAGGTGCCGACCTTAAAGGATCTGTACCGACAGCTCATGCTCCAGCCGGAGGAAGAAGCCAGAGGGCTGGCATTGTCTTCGGAACTGTTTATCAATGGAAGTCTGAACACCTTTGCCCAGGAAACCAATGTTAATACGAAGAGCCGTATCATCGACTATGACATCCGGGAGCTGGGCGAACAGCTCATGCCCCTTGGAATGCTGGTCACACTGGATTCCATTTTTAACCGTGTGATTCAGAACTGGAAGAAAGGAAAAACGACATGGATCTTTGCGGATGAGTTTTATCTGCTGTTCCGCTATGAATACAGTGCAGACTTTTTCTACCGCCTGTACAAGCGTATCCGTAAGTATTCGGGATTTGTGACCGGGCTTACACAGAACGTGGAGGAACTTCTGAAATCCGATACCGCCCGCCTGATGCTGGCAAACAGTGAGTTCCTGATCCTTTTGAATCAGGCAACCACCGACCGGGACGAGCTTGCAGCACTTCTGAATATCTCGGACAACCAGTTATCCTACATCACCAATGTGGGTGCCGGCCACGGCCTGATCCGCTGCTCCGGGAATCTGGTACCGTTTGAAAATTCGTTCCCAAGAAATACAAAGCTGTACCGTCTGATGACGACCAAGCCGGGCGAAGCGTAAGAGCAGTACAGACCGGGACTGGAGGTGAGAGATGAAGGATATTAAAACCAAAGAAGTCACAACAAAACCAAAGACTAAAAATCCTGCCTCCAGAATCCCGAAGGAGCTGATGCGGACGGCCATACTGGAGAGCAGGGAAAAGTCCCAGACCATCGCAAATGCCAGGGATAATGACATGGGGGAACAGTCCCCATCCGAGTATGCCAGTGGAAAAGTCGCATCCGCAGAGGAATGGGTTGCCAGAAAGACTGGCAGAACTGTAACCAGAGCCGGAAAGACAGCTGCACAGACTTCCTACGAGAAGATCAAACTGAGAGCCGCTGGCAGAAAAGAAGCGGAGAAAGAAGTTGTCAGAGGAACAGGGGACACACAGGCTCCCGATCCGGTCAGTCGGGAAGCACCGAAGCAAAAGAACCGGGAACAGGGGGCATCCCGTGTGAAGGTCAAGGAACGGGAAAACCAGGAAGTCCAGATTCAGAAAGCCAAGCGGCAAAAGGCGGTTTCAGATGCCGTCAAAACGAAAGAACAGAAGATCCGGGCAGCCAGGGAGACAGCAAGAATCCAGAATGGGCAGGAAATGCTGGAAGGTGGATCGCTTTCCATCAAAAGACAAAACCAGAAAAGCAAGGCCGGAGATATCGCAAGGCAGAATGCCATTCGCCAGAAACAGCCGGAAACCATCCGGATCAAGGAAAAGCCACGGAAACAGTTGGAGCCGAAGACCATACAGCGGCGTACTATTAAGACCGCCCCTCCATCTGCGAAGATCAGCATCCAGCCAGAGCAGAAGCTCCGTGTAGCCAGTTCTAATGCCCTGACAGCCCGGATGCAGAAGCAGATGGAACGAAGGGCAGCGAAACAGGCGGCGAAGAAAGCAGCCTTGCAGACTTCTGATGGAATCCGCCGGATACAGAAAACGGCAAGGGCAGGGGAGAATACCTTCAAGGCAGCTAGGGCCGCTGTGGAAGCGGCAGCGAAAACCGTACAGTCCATGATGGCTGCACTGGGAGCTGCCGGAGCAGTGATCGTTCTTCTATTGGTTATCATAGTCGGAATCATAGGAGGTGCGGCATTCTCTGGAAGCTCAGAGAGTAATGAATCACTCAGCCAGGAAGTCCTTTCCTACACATCAACCATCCAGAAATACGCCAATCAGTATGGAATCCCCGAATACGTCTCGGTGATACAGGCGATTATGATGCAGGAATCCGGCGGCCGGGGGACAGATCCCATGCAGAGCAGTGAGTGCCCATACAACACCCGGTACTCCAACAGCCCCAATGCCATCCAGGATGCAGACTACTCCATACAGGTGGGAATCCAATATTATGCGGACTGCCTAAGAGAAGCCGGATGCACCAGCCCCCAGGATATGGACAAGCTGAAGCTGTCCCTGCAAGGATATAACTACGGCAACGGATACATAACGTGGGCAATTCGGAAATATGGCGGCTACAGTGCAGAAAACGCCCTGCAGTTTTCCAATGAGCAGGCGGCTTCGCATGGCTGGAGTGCCTATGGAGATCCAGAATACGTCCCTCACGTCCTGCGGTATTATTCCAGCGGCGGATTGTTTGCCGGCCTGTTTGGAGGCAACGGCCAGATCGTATCGGTAGCACTTACCCAGCTTGGAAACCAGGGAGGCCAGAAGTTCTGGTCGTGGTATGGATTTGACAGCCATGTGGCATGGTGTGCCTGCTTTGCCAGCTGGTGTGGGGATCAGGCAGGACTGATCGAGAGCGGTAAGATGCCGAAGTTCTCCCTGTGTGATGACGGAATCGCATGGTTCCAGAGCAAGGGGAAATGGAAGAGTCGGGGATACTCGCCAGCACCCGGAACCCTAATCTTTTTTGACTGGAACGGAGACGGAACCTCAGACCATGTAGGAATCGTGGAGAAAACCGAGGGCAGTACCGTATACACCGTAGAGGGAAACTCCAGCGATGCCGTGAACCAGAGAAGTTATGATATCAATAACGGAACAATCATGGGATATGGCATACTTTGAAAATTAATATGTTGACTCTTAGAGAGTAGTCAATAGTTTAGATTACCTTGACTAAAAAACAAATATAAAGTATTATGTGATTAGCTTTAACTAACTAGAAAAGGAGGGCGCACAATGACAAACCAATATATGACGAAGCTGTATCACGATCTGCTCTCCAACTCTCCGCAGACAGTGACAATAGATATTCCGGCTGATATGGGAACAGGTCAGATTTCGCAAGTTGTTACAAAGCAAGGAGCTGTTGTATCAGACTGGAAAATGAACTATTTTTCAGATATGAATGTGCAGGGTGTAAGCTGCGAAGATTATATTCAACTTTTATTCTGCTTCAATGATGGCGTATCGTGGAATATTGCAGATGCACGTCAAAGTGTCAGCATCCAGAAAGGCGAATCCTGCATTTATCGGGGACATGGTAAAATGGAATATTTGTGTTATTCTGGGAAGAAAGATTTCCTTTTTAAGAATATAAAAATTCCCATGCCATATTTTCACAAAATTTTGAATGACTACTTTGAAGATAGTGAAATAAACGCTTATGAAAAGAAATTACTGACAGGGATTTCAAAAGTGAGCGTTACCCCGTATATGGAGCACATTTTTGCGGAGGTAAAAGATTTTACGCAATACCGAGGTGGTTTAGGGTATCTATTCTTGGAAAGTAAAGTTTTTGAATTGCTGTCTGTATATTTAAGTGAAGTATTGGAACTCAGTATTCTTTCATCGAACCATATTAGCATTTCCAAAAGTGACAGGGATTCGATTACCGAAGCAAAAAGGATTATTGACAGTCAGCTTGCTTTTGCACCAAGCTGTGAGGAATTGGCGAAAAAGGTAAATATCAGTGTTTCTAAACTGACGAAAGGATTTAATTCTTTATTTGGAACATCGGTTCACGCATATATTATAGATCAAAGACTGGAAAAGGCTGCGGGGCTTCTTTTGGAAAGTGACTTGAACGTAAGTCAGATCGCGATGCTGGTTGGATATTCAAAACCAAGCAACTTTGCGGCTGCGTTCAAAAAGAAATATGGGGTAATACCCAAGAATTATAAAGATGAAAATACGATTGGCTAAACCTAAAAATACCGATTTTGGGTAGAATGAAATTGAGTTTGGGTTGGATGTAACGACGAAAATTGGTACAATTTGCGATGTGGTTAGAGAAGATTAACCACATCGCATTTTTTATTTTCCAAATAAAGGGAGGAGGAATAAGTATTATGAAACAAAAGTTAAATGCGAAAGATTTTATTCTCATCGGTGTTTTAACGGCCCTTATGTGGATTATTTGCATGATTATCAGCACCATTATGAGCGTGGCTGGCCCGGTAACAAATGTATTTTACCCATCCGTTGTTGCAATCCCGAATGGTATCGTTATGATGCTTCTACTGGCTAAGGTACCGAAGAAAGGCGTGTTTACTATTTGCGCCGCAATTCAGGCTATCCTGTTTCTGCTGGTGGGCGCTTTCTGGTTCATTCCTATCGGACTGGTAATTGGTGGTATCATTTGCGATTTTCTGGTTATGAGCCGGAATGAAATTACAATGAAGTCCATGATGGCAGCTTATGCACTGTTCAGTGCTATTTTTGCTTTTAGTGCTATCTGCCCTATCAAATTTCTTCAAAGCGCATTTGTCGGAGCAATGGAGAAAAATAATATTGCCCCGGAGTACATTCAGGGAATGTTGAACATTACTTCCGTTCCCATGCTGGTAGTCATTGTTGCTGGCGGATTGGTAGGCGGTCTGATTGGCGGCCTTATCGGTCAGAAAGCATTGAAAAAACACTTTATCAAAGCTGGACTTGTTTCAGTAAAATAACAGGATCAGCCCCCTGAAACTTTATCCGGCAATACAGGCAAGCGGGCTGCCTGACTTCAGAGCGTGGGGCTGAGAACGGTCCTGCGCTTTGATTTTTATAGGGAGATAATTTCAATGGAAGAAGCACAAATTAAACAAATAATTGAGCGTCAGCCTCTACATGGCTCTGCGCTCCTCGACCCACGCTGCAAGATACTTCTTTTGGTCTGCATTGGTTTTGTCAGTTATTTTCTGGCCGGAGAAGTTGTCAGTCTCGCGCTCATGCTGGTTTATGGGCTGTTTATTGCCTTGGGTAACGGTGGAAAATGGGCTGTCAAAATGATAGTGATCTATATTATTGTTGCTTATCTCAATGCCCTGCTCCGTTATGTCCAAGTTCCGGTTTTAAGTGTGATTATGAGCGTGTTCGGCGTGACGGTCTTAAAATTGATTCCTATCATGATGATGGGACTTTGGATATTGCGAACTACATACATGGATGATTTAATGGTGGCACTTCAACGGATGCGGCTGCCCCAGGCAGTCACAATCCCCCTTGTTGTTATGTTCCGCTATATCCCTACTTTACGGATTGAATATCGACAAATCCGAAGCACGATGGATATTCGCGGTATCAGCGATACCGTATGGAAACGAGTATCCCATCCGTTAGCAACCATAGAATACATTTTGATACCTCTGCTAATGCGGTGCTTGAAAGTTACTGATGAACTGGCTGCATCCGGCACAACACGCGGTCTGGAGTTGGAATGCAAACGATATGCGTTGCGGCCAATCCGTTTTTCGTGGCGGGAAATTGTGGTATCGCTGTTGGGTATCCTCTTTTTGGTCGGGTTGCTGCTTATTGACCAGACTAAAATCGGGGAAATCATTTTATGGAGGGTGTGACGATGATCTCATTTCAGAATTTTAGCTTTCGTTATGAAGAAAGCAAAGACTTTACCCTCCGTGGCATTGATATGACCGTACAGACAGGAGAATTTATTCTTTTGACTGGGCGAAGCGGCTGCGGCAAAACAACCCTGATCCGCTCGCTTAATGGTCTGATTCCGCACTTTTATCCCGGAGAAATCCAAGGCGATCTACTTATGGATGGCCATTCGCTGCTGGAAATGAAGCCGTCTGAATTGGCAGGACAGGTTGGAACGGTATTCCAAGATCCACGTTCTCAGTTCTTTATGACGGATACCACGCGAGAATTGGCTTTCGGCTGCGAAAACCTCGGACTGTCCCGCGAGGAAACGATTGACCGTATTGCAAAAGCAGCGAAAGAGTTGGAATTGGTAGATTACTTAAACAGAAGTATCTTTGCTTTATCCAGCGGGGAAAAACAACAGATCGCAATCGGTTCTGTCTATGCGCTGGGGCCAAAAGTATATATTTTTGATGAACCATCGGCCAATCTGGACTATGCCGCTACCAAACGGCTGGCAGAAATTATGGGAAAACTGAAACACGCTGGATACACCATTTTTGTGGTAGAGCATCGTTTTTATTATTTGCGCGATCTGATTGACCGAGCCTTTCTGATTCAGAATGGAAAAATTGAGCATGAGTTTACAAGGGAACAGTTTTGCTCTCTGCCTGAAGAAACACGAATTTCTTATGGCCTGCGGACAGCATACCCGGAACGCGATGCAGAACATTATCAGGAAAAGCCGCACACAAAGGATGAGACACATCGGCTGAATGTTCACAATTTAGGCTTTGCCTACAAGAAGGGGCCGGATATTTTTCAAAATGTCAGCTTTGAAGCTCATGCAGGAGATGTGATCGGTATTCTGGGCCATAACGGAGCTGGAAAAACAACCCTCTTATCTATTTTAACGGGTCTGCTAAAGCAGCAGCGCGGCGAGGTCTGCTTTGACGGAAAAAAACTTACACCACGCCAGCGGCGGTCACTTTCCTATCTTGTCATGCAAGATACGGATTATCAGCTTTTTGCCAGCAGTGTGGAGGAAGAACTATCCCTTGGTATGAAGGATGATTGCAAAGAAAAAGTGGATGAAACGCTGAAAGCACTGGAACTATCAGATTACCGTGAACGGCATCCGGCATCCCTTTCAGGTGGTCAAAAGCAACGGGTTACTATCGGTGCGGCAATCGTAAAGGGCAGCCCGGTAATCTACTTTGACGAGCCTACCAGTGGTTTGGACTATGATTCTATGGTGCGTGTCAGCAAACTGATCGAACAGCTTTCAAGCTCTGGCGTGATCGTGTTTGTGGTGTCCCACGATTTTGAGTTTATTGTCCGTACCTGTACGGAGGTGGTTCAGTTGGATGATGACGGGGCTATTCAAAATCAAAGGCTTTCACCAGAAATTTTGAAAACGCTGTCCGAAAAATATTTTACCTGATAGGAGGTTGGAATTATGTTTCAAAAAGTATTTGAGTATGCAGGGCCTCATAAGAAGGGGCTTTATGCAGCAACGGCCATCGTGCTGGTCAGCGTCCTGATGGGTGTCTTGCCCTTTGTGCTGGCTTATCAGGTGATCGCGCCGCTGGTCATGGGTGAATCTATTGAAGCATCCTTTATCATTTTGCGCGTGGTTCTTGTCTTGGTGTGTCTGGTGCTGCAAGCCCTTTTCTATGGCTGGGGGCTGAATCTTTCTCACAAAGCCGCTTACGACACGCTGCTCCGTCTGCGGACGGCACTTCAAAAACGGTTTGAAAAGCTGCCCCTCGGTGTCATTCAGGATAAAGGCACCGGCACAGTCAAAAAGCTGTTCGTGGATGATGTAGACAGTCTGGAAGTTTTGCTGGCTCACTCCATGCCGGAGGGAATTGCAAACCTGATGATCCCTATTGCGGTTTATGTGGCAATGTTCTTTGTGGATTGGAAACTGGCGCTTCTGTCGCTGGCATCCATTCCGATCAGTCTGATTGCCATGATGACGATGTATTCCGTTGGCATGAAGAAAATGGGGCCTTACTACATGGCCGGACAAAAGATGAACAATACCATTATTGAGTACATTAACGGTATGGAAGTTGTCAAGGTATTCAATAAGGACGCAGATTCCTACGAGCGGTTCCGCAAAGATGTATCAGATTATCGGGACTATACTCTGGCGTGGTACAAGGCGGCGTGGCCGTGGATGGCAATTTACAGCAGTCTGCTTCCATGCACCATTATTCTGACTTTGCCTGTTGGTGCATGGTTCGTTCTCTCTGGCTGGTCTACTCTGCCTAATTTGATCTTGGTACTGTGTCTTTCTTTAAGTATTGGTATGCCGCTGCTGAAATCTCTCGGTTTCCTGCCTACCATGCCCCAGCTTAACTATAAAATTTCTGCATTGGAGCAGGTGTTGGATGCGCCGGAGCTCCAGCAGACAGAAGATGCGTTCCACGGGAAAGATGACACCATTACTTATGACCATGTTTCTTTCGCTTATCAGACCACACAGCCCGGCCCGGATGGAAAGCCTGTTGTAATTGAGGATGAAGTTCTCCATGACATTTCCTTTACGGCAAAAGCTGGACAGAAAACAGCCCTTGTTGGTGAATCTGGCTCCGGCAAGAGTACATTAGCGAAACTGCTGATTCACTATTATGACCCACAGAAAGGCAGTATTTCCATCGGTGGGCAGAAACTATGCGATATGAGTCTTGAAGCACTCAACAGCCGTATCTCCTATGTGGCACAGGATCAATACCTGTTCAATACCTCTCTGCTCGAAAACATTCGGCTTGGTCGGCTGAACGCAACGGATGAAGAAGTGGTGGAGGCCGCAAAGAAAGCTCAGTGTATGGAGTTCCTTGAGACACTTCCGCAGGGTATTCATTCGATGGCTGGTGATGCAGGAAAAATGCTCTCCGGCGGTCAGCGCCAGCGTATTTCTCTGGCAAGGGCAATCTTAAAGGATGCTCCTATTGTGGTGCTTGACGAGGCAACTGCCTATGCCGATCCTGAAAACGAAGAAAAGATGGAGGCCGCTATTGCAGAGCTTGTAAAAGGTAAGACCCTTGTGGTTATTGCACACAAATTACCAGCCATTATGAACGCAGACCAAATTTGTGTTATGGATCACGGAAAACTGGTTGCAACGGGCAGACATCAAGAGCTGATCCAGTCCTGCCCTGAATATCAAAAGTTGTGGAAAGCGGCACAAGACAGCGCCGAGTGGAAAGTACACACTGCAAAGGAGGGAAAATAAATGTTTGCTTTGTTTTCAAGAATATTGAAACTTTCCGGCCGTTATAAGAGCCGTATTCAGGGCGCATTTGTTTGTGCGTTTCTGGAATCCATTCTGTCCAAAATGCCGATTTTTCTGGCCTTTGTGGTTTTGAGTGGATTTGCAAACAAGACCATTACCGGGCAGACTTGCCTTTATGTGGGACTTGGCCTTGCCGCTATTGTGCTGGTTCAGATGCTCGTCCATTATCTTAGCGACAGCCTGCAAAGTGCAGCGGGATATTTGATGTTCGCTGACAAGCGTATCGAATTGGGCGGCCATCTTCGGAAACTTCCGATGGGATATTTCACTTCCGGCAATATTGGCAAGATCAGTTCTGTCCTCAGTACCGACATGGTGTTCATTGAAGAAGTCGCTATGAGTACGCTGGGAAACATGATGAGCTATCTGCTGTCCTCGCTGGTTTTGCTGGCGTTCATGTTTTATCTGAATTGGCAGCTTGGCTTGATCGCTGCGATAGTTACTATTTTGGCATGGCTGGTATCTAAGGGAATGAACAAAGTTTCCCTACGAGAAGCAGCAGGCCGTCAGGAGCAGAGTGAACGGCTGACCGATGCGGTGCTGTCTTTTGTGGAGGGCATTGGTGTTATTAAGAGCTATAACCTGCTTGGAGAAAAATCCGAAGAACTGTCCGGCAATTTCAAGCGTTCCAGAAATACATCGCTTGACTTTGAACGAAAAATGACCCCATGGACAATGGGGCTGAATATCCTTTACGGTATTGGTATTGCGGCAATTTTCGGCCTGTCTATTGTGTTGGAACAGAGCGGTGCGCTTTCTTTGGCTTATGTGTTGGGTGTTCTGCTATTTGTATTTGATCTTTTTGACCCGTTGAAGGCTCTCTATGGAGAAGCATCCAGACTAACCGTTATGAACGCTGCCCTTAATCGTATTGAAGCGGTATTGGATGAACCGGAACTTTCCGACAACGGCAAGCAGCATATTCCGGCTCAGGCACAGCCGGGACAGCCGGAAGTCCTGTTCAACGATGTTACATTTGCTTATCAGGATAAAGAGGTTCTGCATCATATCAGTTTTGCCATGAAGAAAAATTCTATGACAGCGCTGGTTGGACCGTCCGGTAGCGGTAAGTCCACCATTGCAAACTTGCTGGCGCGACTTTGGGATGTAAAATCCGGCAATGTGACGATAAGGGGCGTGGATATTCGCAATGTACCTCTGTCGGAATTGATGGATCAGATCAGCATGGTATTCCAGCGCGTGTATCTGTTTCAGGACACCATTTACAACAATATCATCATGGGAAAGCCGGATGCCACGGAAGAAGAAGTTTATGAGGCGGCCAGAAAAGCCCGCTGCTATGATTTCATTATGGCTTTGCCCGACGGATTCCAGACGGTGGTTGGTGAGGGCGGTGCAACACTTTCCGGCGGCGAAAAACAGCGTATTTCGATTGCCCGCTGTATTCTGAAAGACGCGCCTATTGTCATTTTGGATGAAGCTACCGCAAGTGTAGATACGGACAATGAAAGCTATATTCAGGAGGCTATTTCCGAATTGGTGAAGGGAAAGACCCTGCTTGTAATCGCTCACCGCCTAAATACCATCCAGAACGCCGATCAGATTTTAGTTATAGACAACGGCCAGATTGCACAGCAAGGAACCCATGAGGAACTTTTGAAACAGCCTGGTATCTATCAGGATTTTGTCAATATCCGAAAGAGTGCGGCTGGCTGGAGTCTTGCTTAATGACGAAAGGAGCTGCCTATGAAACTTCATACTGCCGGAGAGGATTATTTGGAGGCCGTGCTTATACTTCAAAAGAAGCTCGGTATGGTGCGTTCCGTGGATGTTGCCCGGTACATGGA
>NZ_JANFYP010000022.1:0-67228 GCF_024460535.1 Blautia sp. MSK.18.38
ATATTGGACTTCACATACAGAAAGAGAACATACAGAGTGTTGTGTGTTCTTTTTTTCGTTGGATAAAAAGAGAAATGCTTGAATGGGATATCTTTATGTATCTTTAAACGCCCAAATTAGAAATATTACTCTTCTTCACTCTTCTTCAACTTCGAATAATAACTATCCGCAGTATAAAGCGCCGCCACCGGATTATGCCCCAATACACGGTCTTTCGTCACTGCTGTCGTAGTCAGTGCCTCGGAATATTTGTAAAACAGACTGTCATGCCCCACACAAAGTCCGACCACAACATTCAGGTCCGTCTTCGCCTTGTTCAGAAGCTTTGCCTGCAGGATCGGATTACACATATTCACACCGACACCTTCGCAGCATTCCGGGATGCCGACCGATGTCTTCTTCTGTGTTCCGGCTTTACAGCCGACACCATACACCTCAAAGCCATGTCTGCGCAGGATATCTGCCAGGATACGGCTTTCTTTCAACAATCCGACACAGGTTGCGATCCCGATCTTTTTCGCATTAATCTTCTTTGCAAAATCCATGATTTCTTCGACACGGGTATGTTTGCAGTAATTCTCATACTCTACTTCAGCTGCAGCGATTGTTACTTTGCGGTTCTCGTCTTCATTGTAGCATTCCATAGCTTCATTTAGAACTTCTTCATCCATGTGTGTTGTCAGACAGAAATCCGGATAGGTTTTGTCCATTTTGCTGCAGTTTTTTACTGCGCAGTCGATACAGGACATGGCTTCTTTTTTCATTTTTTCACTCTCCTTTTGTATACCTTGGTATCTACAGAGGCCTGCCACTGGCAGATTCTCTAGATTAAGCTTTACTTTGTAAAATATCCTCTATTTACTTCATAATAACAAATACTTATACTACAGACAATGGTTTTCCGTTTTTATTTTCTTATTTTTTGTAGTTCTTTTCTATGAGAAACGTTCCCCGATTCAGGGTTGATTTGTCATGAATTGTCGATTCTGATTTTTGAAAAATTATTGAAAATTATCTTTTTAAACTTGAAGATATATAACAGTCTCTCTGATAGACCATCATCTTTGGATTTATACTATCATGTATAGGTTATTTCGTCAATCAAAACATTTATCCACTTCCCTCATTTTAATCCTAGCTCTTTCAATACCTCAGCCGAATACTAGCTACATGGAAGCCAATAAACCATGCAACAGCGGTTCTTTTATTCGCCAGTATATGCAATTTCTATCTCATAGCCGCCGTTCTCATAGTAGGCGTGGGAAAAATAGTATCTTATTGTTATTTTTGAAATATAAAATTTGAATCATAAAACTTCTTTCCCTCTCAAATCCATTTTTACCAAACCAACTACTAACAATCCAATAAAAATTGCCGTGTCCACAAATAACAGTACAACAACACTTTTTACCACTCCGAAAGTAAAAAGTATGGAGAAGATTTCCACTGACAACACAATAAAACACATATAATTTGTCAAATACTCTGTTATAATTTCTCCATAATAATTGTTCATCTGTAATTTCGCATAGATAAAAGGTTTTAATAAATAACGGATTATGATACATATAACAGGACAAATAAAAATCCAGTTTTTATTAACTAGGGATGTTGCCGCTCCTTTACTCCATTGTACTGGAATTTCTGTCGGCAACTTAGAATAAGACAAAGCCCCAATAATCAAGCATAGTGCGGTAATCATAGTCCAGGTAAGCATACTTCCCCATATATACAAAAAGCTGACGGAATCCAGTTTGAAAACAGTTCGATTATCTTTCCAATAGTCATGCAAATCTGTTACATATTGTTCTACCTGTAATTTTTCATAACTAATACTTTCTTCATCCAGTATTTTTTCGCACATGAGTTTCGCCTTATTCAAATCAGTAATCTGATTTTTTAATACTTCCTTTTGCTTCTCAAGCATTTCCTGCAATGTTACTTTTTCGGATATAATACTTCGTATATCTTCAATAGAAATTCCCAATGTACGTAGATATGCAATCTTCTTTATATTTTCCACATCATTTTCAGAATAATCTCTATAACCATTACTTTCATTTCTCGAAGGCTCAATAAGTTTTTCCTTTTCATAAAAACGGATATTAGAACGGGATAAACCTGTTCGCTCTTCTACGTCTTTTATAGTCATATTATGCCCTCCTTTCGAGCAACTCTATTTTACTTAATAATAAACTATAAACAAGGTTTACAGTCAAGCATTTATCAAAAAACTATAGTTGTTGATAAGGACATGAAAAGCTGTCCAAAATAGAAGGTGAACCGGATTGCTGCTCCGACTCAATCTTCCACGTGGAATACATCTTCCACCAGCATATTAAAGTATTTTGATATCCGCAGCATAAATTCGGCAGATGGGGTGCTGTCCCCACGTTCTATCCTGCCAACAGTTTTGGTGCTGTATCCGATAGCAGCGGCAAGGTCATCCTGGTAAATGCCACGCTGTTCCCGGATTTCTCTGATATTATTGGTAACCGCCATAAAAATCCCTTCTTTCAGTTCTATAGATATTTTCTTATTGTCAATTATGCAAAATAATGTGTCCAATAAAAAGGACTTGCAATTTTATCGGCAATGCTTTATCGGCAATGTCCTGTAATAGCAGAAGCATCAGATTTTCCAAGAACTTTTCCAAATATGTCTAAGCGGTCATTTTCACTAACCTTGATAGGTGCATACTTTTCATTAAGAGAGATAAGGAAAATTCCGTCTTTATCGTTTTGTAATTTCTTAATATAGGCTTCTCCGTTAAGAGCGAAGATGCCGATTTCTCCATTAGCAACAGATTCCTGTTGTAATACCCATGCAATCTGACCATCATGGAATTCAGGTTCCATACTGTCACCACTAATACGGACACCGAAAGTAGTATCTTCCGGCAGGATAGATTCATCTATGCGTACAGTCTCTTTCGGTCCGTCTACAAGGAAGTTACCGGTTCCGGCTGATACGGCATTTTCAAAAATATCAATGCTACGGAATGGAATTATCTTAGCAGTCTGCTTTTCATACATTCCGGATGCGTGGAGCAGATTGATATAATCCATAGCTTTTGCGGTATGCTCCTCAGTGCTATTCATGAAGAAGAAGGCGAAGAAAAGCTTCATCTTCTGATGGTTGATAACCATATTCCGGCAGGTGCTAAGCTGTACTAAAATTAAATATAAAATCTCTAAAACCATGATGTCAGACCACAGTTGACAACAATTTGACAACAAAATTTGGGAGAATGATGAATCGTTATGAAGCATGACGAATTTCAGGTGAAAGGACACAGGTTTGAGAATGAAATCAAAATTGATTCACTGGATCAATGATTGATATGCATGACAACAAGAGCACTTCTTAGAGTTAATCTGAGAGGTGCTTTTTTTTCGCACTAAAAAATATATCCCGGCAGTCAACTTCTGTAAAACAGTGAATTATGCGAAAATATCATGGATAAAAATTATAAACCAATCACAAGTATGAAGGAAGTATCGGAGCAGCTTAGAAAATTGCGCCGACAGTATCTGCGTTATCAACAGGCAGAGATTATTTACAGTATTTCTCATAAGAAATTATTTGAACTTGCCAGTGATGCAGGTGCGATTTACAGAATAGATGGAACCGTATTGATCAACCGGGATATTTTTGATGCCTATCTGGAATAATTCCATGAACCAGCGACAGGAAAGGATAAGGTGGTGTATGGGATATGCACGTAAAGATGTAGAGAAAACAAAGAAAATGGCAAAGAAATTTGTACGCTATCAGGAAGGGGCTGAGCTTTACAGCATTGGACTGAAGTTCCTCTCAGATTCCATGAAATGCCCGGTATTCCCGGTACATTTCAATCATATTTTTTTTTGCATTTTTCAAATAAGAAGTATCGGCGCTGATTCGTCCAAGAAGAAAATATCCCTGATAGATAGAAAGCATGCGCTGAGAAAGAATTTTTGCATGATCTGGAGACAATCCGGAGCATAACAATACTTCCTGAAAAATCTGCTCAAATTTTTTCAGTCCTTCCATAAATACAGATGCAACTGCAGGCTTGCTAAGTGCTGTTTCCATGCCCATCACCGCATACGGGCAGCCTGCAAATGTTTGTCCATTTGTCCTTTCAGATAAAAAATCAAAGATTTCTTCAATAAAACTTTCCCAGTCATTTCCCTGAGAACTATTTTGAAATTGTTCCAGTAAGATTTTTTGATAGTATTCCGTTACCGCTGTTGCCAGGTCATCCTTGCTTTTGAAATAAAAATAAAAAGATCCTTTTGGAAGCTCTGTTTGTTTGAGAATTTCGCTGATTCCAGTAGCAGAATACCCATTTTTCCAAAATAATTCAGCAGCACACTCGATCAGGCGTTGTCTGGATTCTTCACCCTTTTTCAATTCGCATTTCCTCCTTCAGTCTGGAAAGCAGATGTGTAAGTGCAAACATAAGCGTTTCATAATGCATGTAATCTAAAGTATTCCTATCTGCAAGAATTTGAAGACTTGCCGGGAACTCGTCATCAGCTTCCCAGAAACGAATGATAATCGGCAAAAAAGGAAAAAGATTTAATTTAAAAGCAACATCTCCTTTTTCCAGTTCCTTTCCGGAAAGTGATATACAGGCATTACGCAATTCAACGGTTTTTCCGTTAAAAAAGTCAGCGGTATTCTGAAAAAATCCTCTGTTCGGTGAGAGATTTCCTGTTCGGACAGAGGAAAGGCTGTTTATATTTACAAATTCATGTGACAGATGGCATCTATCCTTTGAATAACATAAAACATCATAAATAGTCATTGCTTCATTATGATTGGCTTCATGAACTGTTTCAAAATCATTATCTGACCACTGAACACTTCCCGTTTTTCGGTTAATACGATAGGTACGGTTAATAAAAGTAATATATAACCAGTCAGAATTGTAATCTAATGAATATTTATGTATCATTGTAGCCTGATCATATTGCAGGAAAACATGTGCCATTGAAATTTTTGTTTTATCATAATTATTGATAGCTTTCGTCATATATTTCTCCAAGAATATTTTGGTTGTAGTTATTTACAAAATAGACTAATCGGTCTATAAAGCCAATACATTTTGCGTAACAAATAAAAATTAATGATCATGAAAAGTAAATGACTAAGACTTCCCATACCTTCTAATGGCAGATGACAGAATCCCGGCAGTCAACTACTGCAAAACAGTATATAACAGTTGACAACAGTATTACGCTGTTATATACTGTTTGCAACAGGAGGGAACATATGAAGATTATAATCAATAATACATCGATGGTACCAATTTATGAACAGATCATGGAGCAGATCAAGGCGCAGATCATCTCCGGAGAGTTAAAAGAAAATGATATATTGCCGTCCGTGAGAACAATGGCAAAGGAATTGAAGATCAGTGCACTTACTGTGAAGAAAGCATATGACAATCTGGAAGCAGAGGGCATGACAGTCACAGTTCATGGGAAAGGAACGTATGTAGCGGCTTCGAATACACAGCTGATGGAAGAAGAGCGCAGGAAAGAGGTTGAGGCGGATCTGGAAGCAGCAATTCAGAAGGGAAGGCGCTGCGGAATGAAAGAGGAAGAGATCCGTTCGTTGTTTGAACTCATCATGGAGGATGAATGATTATGTTGGAGATCAAAGGAGTAAAGAAAAGCTACGGTGAATTTCAGTTAGACTGTTCGTTAAATGTAGAAAAAGGAAGAATCACCGGTCTGGTTGGAGAGAACGGAGCCGGTAAGAGTACTTTGTTCAAGGCAGTGCTCGGACTCATTTCTTATGATGCCGGTGAGATAAAGATCCTGGGAAAAATACCGGAAGAGTTAAGTGAAAAAGAGAAAGAAGAGCTGGGAGTTGTCCTGGCAGAAACCGGATTCAGTGGATACTTGAAAGGGAAAGATGTTGAGGCAGTCCTTGCCAAATTGTATCCAAAGTTTGAAGCAGAAAAATTTCATCAGATGTGTGAAGAATATCAGATTCCGTTGGATAAATTTATAAAAGAGTACTCAACAGGAATGAAAGCAAAGCTGAATCTGATCATTGCATTGACACATCAGGCAGAATTCCTGATGCTGGATGAGCCGACAGCAGGGCTTGATGTCGGAGCGAGGGAAAGGATGCTGGATATTTTAAGAGAGTATATGGAAGAAGAACCGGAGAGAAGTATCCTGATCAGTTCACATATTTCTTCGGACTTAGAACATCTGTGTGATGACATTTATGTGATACATAAAGGAAAGATTGTACTTCATGAAGCGATGGATACGATTCTTGAAAAATATGCAGTGTTGAAGGTCAGTGAGGAACAATATCAGGCAGTGGATAAAAGGTATCTTTTGAAAGAGAAAAAAGAGTTTTTTGGAGTTGCCTGTCTGACGAACGAGAAGCAGTATTATATAGAAAATTATCCGGAAATCGTAGTAGAGAGCGGATCACTCGATCAGGTGATCCTGATGTTGACAGGGGGCGAAAGATGATGAAAGGAATCAGAGGGCTTTTGGAAAAGGATTTTCGATTGTTTTTTCGACAGGGTGGTAATCTTTTTTTGGTGTTAGTGTTTGTAGCATTGTTTTTTATACTTACAGGAAAAACGGCAGCTGCTTTCATTGCAATGTATATCCCATCTGTTCTGGCGATATATTCAGGTAATACGATCAGTTATGATGAAAATGGCCATGGTTACACATATTTATTTTCTTTACCCGTAAATAAAAAAATATATGTCAGAGAAAAATATATTTTTTCCTTTATCATGACAGCATGTGGATGGTGCATTGGAATGATCTGTGCAGGAATTATGGTACTCATAAATCCTGAAGAGGTGTTTGATCTGGAAATGCTGGCAATGGAGTTGATCACATTTTTTGTGTTTCAGGCAATTGCGGGAATTATGATCGCGATCAGGATAAGGTTCGAAGGAGAGAAAGGGCGAATTGTGCTGCCAATCGCAATTTTAATTATTTTTGCGATTTGTTATACAATTAGATCTTTTGTGAAGACTAACTTGGGATTAAAAGAAAGTATTCTGCATATGATAGGGGGAATAGGGGATTTTGAAATCGGGATTGCCCTTATTGTGCTAAGTCTGCTTATATGGTTTGCTTCGTATAAGTATAGTATGAGCGCCATGAAGAAGAAAGAGTTTTAATATAGGCGTGGCAAAAATGATCCATTAAAAATAATGATCATAAAGATGTAATAGCTACCAAAAATATGAGAAAAACTTTGTGAAAAAATAGTCTTGTGTTTCGTAAGAGTCCCTTGTAAAATAACGGACAAGGATGAAAAGAAAAGGAGATTCTTATGGGAACTAATGAAAAAGATATGACTGCCGGATCTCCCGGAAAACTGATCATAACTTTTGCCATACCAATGATGCTTGGAAATATTTTTCAGCAGTTTTATACAATGGCAGACACCATGATTGTCGGACAAGTGGTAGGAGTTAAAGCACTGGCGGCAGTAGGTGCCGGAGATTGGCTGGTATGGCTGGTGTTGGGGATCATGACAGGTATCACACAGGGTTTTTCTATTCTTGTATCTCAGTATTATGGAGCAAGGGAAAAGGAAAATCTGAAATGTGCAGTAGCGAAAAGCTATATCATGACAGCATTACTGTCTGTGGTCGTACTCGCAGTAAGTGAAGGTACAGTTTATCATGTTCTTTTATTTTTACAGACACCGGATAATGTCATTAATCTGACAATGCTATATTTGCGGCTGATCTTTGCGGGAATCCCGATCATAGCTGCTTATAATATATTTGCAGCGATCCTTCGGGCACTTGGAAACAGCAGATCTCCGTTGATCGCAATGACAGTGGCAGCAGTGATCAATGTGGGACTGGATCTGTTATTTGTGGCGGTTTTTGGCTGGGGTATTGCCGGAGCAGCAGTGGCAACCGTTATCGCACAGGGATTTTCAGCCTTGTACTGTTTGATCGTATTACGTAAAATCCCGGATATCCGCCTGGAAAAGAAGGACTTTTACAGGCAGCCCTCTATGAGCCTGCGGCTTTTGGAACTGGCGGTTCCTCTTGCGATACAGAATGTGATCATCTCCGTGGGAGGACTTGTGGTACAGTATGTGATCAATGGATTTGGTTTTCTGTTTGTGGCGGGATTTACGGCATCGAACAAGCTGTATGGGGTTTTGGAGATGGCTGCCGTTTCATATGGATATGCTATTACAACCTATGTGGGCCAGAATCTTGGTGCAAAAAAATACCAGAGGATTCGAAAAGGCGTGCGCAGCGGCACTTATATGGCAGTGCTCACTTCGGCTTTCATTTCCGGCATGATGGTACTGTTTGGACGTAATGTACTGTCCCTGTTTGTATCCGGTGAACCGGATCAGACCCGACAGGTATTGGATATAGCATATAAGTATTTGTTTATTATGGCTGTCTTTTTGTGGGTGCTGTATCTGCTGTATGTGTATCGTTCCGCTATCCAGGGCCTGGGTAATACTTTGATTCCGCTTGCCAGCGGCATTGCAGAATTTATAATGCGTGTCAGTGTTGCGCTGCTGCTGCCAAAACTGATCGGTGAAGATGGAATATACTATGCAGAGATCTGTGCATGGAGCAGCGCAGCTGTTTTATTATTCGTAAGTTATATGATCATTATACGGAAATATAAAGAAGTCACCGTTCATACATAATGTTATTTACTTAAGAGATTTATAATAATACAGGCAGAAAATATCCGGGTTTCACTATGAAATGTTCAGATATTTTATATTTGACAAAAAACTATTTATATAAAAAGAAAAGTATGATATTATAATATTTATTCATTGCAACTATGAAAATTGAATAGTCAGAAGGGTGTACAAAGTACTTAATAAGGAATCTGGTGAAATGCCAGAACAGCCACCGCTACTGTGACAGGGACGAAAACCAAAATATCACTGGAGAGATCCGGGAAGATGGTAAGTAGGAAGAACTGGAGTCAGGAGACTTGCCTTTTTGACAGAAGAATTCTGATTCGGATGGGATACAGAAGGAATAAGCTCTGCCTGAGGTAGAGGTTTGTTTTTTGTGCTGATATGATGCTGGATCATATCAGCTTTTTTTATTTTAACCGAATAAACAGATGAAAAATGAGGAGAAATGAAAATGGGAAAAGTAATTGCAAAGCGTTTTATATTTATGATTCCGGTAGTGCTGGCGGTTACATTTATTATTTTTATGCTGAGTTTTATATCGGCAGGTGATGCGGCCAGAGTGCTGGCGGAGAAAAAATATGAGCATCCGTCACCGGAGCAGGTAGAAGAAGTACGGCATGAGGAAGGACTGGATCAGCCGGTGCTGGTACAATACGGGAAATGGCTGGATCAGGCACTTCATGGCGATTTTGGAAAATCATATTCTACCAGAAAACCGGCTTTTGAGGAATTAAAAAGATATTTTCCACAGACATTTAAACTGGCAGTTACTTCGTTTTTATTGTTGATGATCGTGTCAGTCCCTCTTGGAATTTTGTCGGCAATTTATGAAAACAGAGTTCTGGATAAAGTCATTCGCATTTTGTCGTCCCTCAGTGTATCTATGCCGTCTTTCTGGATCGGTCTGATGCTGCTCTATATATTTGGAGTAAAGCTAAAAGTGATTTCCGTGATCGGAGGAGATGCCGGAGGCATCCCGATTCTTGCGGCATTTGCCATGGATATCAGTTTCTTTGGAATTATGACGAGATTGATCCGTACCAATATGATACAGGTGCTGAAGCAGGATTACATACGTGCCAGCAGAGCTAAGGGATTGTCATCTGTAAATGTAATTTTGCGTCATGGTCTGAAAAATATCCTGATTCCTGTGCTGACACGTCTGGTATCAATTGTGATCGGTTTTTTCTGTGGCTCAGCTGTGATAGAAAGTATTTTTTCAATTCAGGGAATCGGAAATCTGGCATTGAAATCCGTGATCTCAAAAGACACTCCGGTGCTGCAATGTTTTATCTTTATTCTGGCTGTTGGCATTGTAGTATTAAATTTTCTTGTGGATATCGCCTATTCTGCGATTGACCGGCGAATCCAGTTAAAGTAAAGGAGAGATCATAGAATGGGAAGCAGAAGAAAGCAGAAAACAGAAAAAAGCATGATCCAGAATCTGTACTGGAAACAGGTATTCCGGTCACCGAAAACAAAAATAGGATTGATGGTGGTCATAATTTTTGCATTGGCAGCTATTTTTGCACCTGTACTGGCGCCGCATGATCCACTGCTTGTGGATGTTTCGATAAAATTAAAGAATCCGTCGGCGGCATATCCTTTAGGTACTGATCAGCTGGGACGATGTATTTTATCAAGACTTCTCTGGGGCAGCCGGTATTCACTGAGCTATAGCTTTACGGTGCTTCTGATTACTGTATGTGTCGGGGTGCCGATCGGACTGTTTGCCGGATATGTAGGTGGAAAAATCGATTCCATAATTATGAGGATCATTGATGTATTTATGGCTATGCCGGTCTTTATTGTGGCACTTGCCATTGCAGGAACCGTAGGAGCCAGCGGCGCTCATCTGATTCTGTCCTTATCGGTCGTATCCTGGGCAGAATATGCAAGGCTTGCCCGAGCATTGACACTTCAGGAAAAAAATAAAAATTATATGACCGCACTAAAAGCCGGCGGCTGCGGCCACGCAAGGATCATATTTAGGCATGTATTGAGAAATATCCTGCCATCTGTGATCGCACTGGCAACAATGGAAATCGGTTCGATCATTCTGTCAATTGCCGGTTTTTCCTTTATCGGCCTTGGTGTGCAGGCACCGACACCGGAATGGGGGATCATGCTCAGTGACAGTAGAAGTTATATCCAGACTTATCCAAGACTGATGTTTTATCCGGGCATACTGATCATGATCATTGTTCTGGCATTTAATTATCTGGGGGAGGGAATACAGAATGGAACAGCCCAAAAATGATGTCCTAAGGGTAAAAAGACTACATGTGGAGTTTCAGACATCTCACGGAATGGTTCATGCAGTAAAAGATGTCAGCCTGGAAGTAAAACGCGGAAGGATCCATGCTCTGGTGGGAGAAAGTGGAAGCGGCAAGTCAGTTACCTCTCTGACGATCATGAATCTGCTTGCAGGAAATGGAAAGGTGATATCCGGAGATGTGACACTGAACGAAAAGAGTCTTCTGAAGTTATCAGGAAAAGAAAAACGACAGTTATACGGAGACAGGATCGGAATGATCTTTCAGGATCCGACTGCTGCTCTTGATCCGCTTTTTACAGTTGAACAACTGCTTCTGGAAGGACTGAGAAAACATCGCAAAATGAGCAAAAAACAGGCAAGGGAAGTAGCGTTGGAAAGTCTGCGGATGATGAATCTGCGTGATCCGGAAGAACTGATGAAGAAAAAACCTTACGAATTGTCTGGTGGTATGTGCCAACGTGTTATGATCGCCATTGCCATGTCCATGAAACCGGATTATCTGATCGCAGATGAGCCGACGACAGCCTTGGATGTAACCGTACAGAAGCAGATCCTGGAAGAAATCTATCAGCTATCCAGGAAAGAAAATCTGGGCGTGTTATTTATTACGCATGATCTGGGTGTGGTGGCAGAGATCGCAGATGATGTTTCGATCATGAAAGACGGCGAAATAGTGGAAAACGGAACGGTTGAAGAGATCTTTTATCATCCGCAGCATTCATATACAAAAAAACTGTTGGATGCAGTTTTATAGGGGAAAAGTATGAGTACGTTACTAAAGACAGAACATTTAAAAAAATATTATGGCAAGAAAAAAATTGTGAAGGCAGTGGATGATGTAAGTCTGGAAATCCATGCAGGATCATCCATGGCCCTGATCGGTGAAAGTGGAAGTGGTAAAACTACATTCGGAAAGCTGATCGCCGGCCTGGAGAAACCTACAGATGGAAAATTCTGGTTTCAGGGACAGGAAATGCAGGATTTGTCTGAAAAGCAGTTTCGTCCATATCGCAAGAATCTTCAGATGGTCTTTCAAAGCAGCAGCGGGGTATTTGATCCCGGTTATACCATTGGAGAAAATATTCTGGAAATTTTGAAATTACATGAAAAACTGCAAGAGGGTGAGTATGAAGAGCGAGTAAAGGAGGCTTTGATCCAGACGGGGCTTGATCCGGATATCCGCAACCGTTATGTTGGACAGATTTCAGGAGGTCAGTGTCAGAGAGCTAATATTGCGAGAGCATTGGTATTAAGACCGGAACTTGTGATCTGTGATGAACCGGTATCCAGTCTGGATTATTCCATACGAAAGCAGATCCTGCATCTGTTAAATGAGCTGCAGGAAAAATATGAGATGACCTATTTACTGATCACTCACGATCTGTCCAACGTTCCATATCTCTGCAAAGAGGTGGCTATTATGTATCAGGGACGCGTGGTCGAGTTTATTGATCATACGGACAGCTTAAAGGAGACTGCCGTACATCCTTATACAAAAGATCTGTTTGATTCTATTCCGGTAAAAGAACCGAAAATGCGAAGAATCGGATCGCAGGAAAAGAAAATATTTTCAGATACCATTCCGGAACAGGGCTGCCCATATCAGAACCGGTGCAGAAGATGTACAAATATATGCAGAGAGCATATACCGGAATTGACAGAAATTGAAACAGGACATTTTGCGGCATGTCATATGCTGTAAAATATAAAACAAACAAAGGAGAGGAAGAAATGAAGAAAAGACGTGTAGCAAAATTGATAGCATTGAGCATGGTGGCGGCAACTTTACTGACAGGTGTCAATGTACAGGCAAAAGAGGAAAAAGTAGTTACGGCAATGACATCCATTGATCTGACTCCTGAACTTTGTGACCCTATAAAAAGTGGTCCGGACTTTCGTCTTTATGAAATGATCTATGATCCTCTGGTACGTTACGGAGAAAATGGAGAAATCAAACCGGCATTGGCAGAATCCTGGGATATCAGCGAAGATGGCACAACCTATACGTTCCATTTAAGAAAAGATGTGAAATTCTCGGACGGCACAGAGTTTAATGCAGACAATGTGATGTGGAATTATAACAGATGGGTGGAACAGGATGTGATCGGTAACTTTTCAGCCAAACTGGAAAATGTTACAAAGGTAGATGATTATACTGTAGAATTTAAGTTCGCAGAACCATGTTATACTCTGCTGATCGAATTCAGCTATCCAAGACCGTTCCGTTTTACCTGTGAAAGTGCACTGGATGAAGATGGAGAATTTTGTCAGGAAGTGGGTACCGGAATGTGGATGATCGACAGTTATGAAAGCGGTCAGGAGGTTGTCCTGGTACCAAATCCTAATTATTACGGTGAGAAACCAAATATTGATAAAGTAGTTCTGAAACAGGTGGTAGACGGTGATGCCAGAGTGATGGCACTTCAGAGTGGAGAGGCAGATCTGAATCTTCAGGATATTCCATCCGAAAGCTTCAGTATTATCCAGGCAGATAAAAATTTATCGACAGAACAACAGGTTTCCACACTTTCTTACTATCTGATCGAAAATTATGATACACCGGCGCTTCAGGATGTAAACGTACGTCAGGCACTGAATTATGCAACAAATAAAGAAAGCATTGTAAATGATCTGCTGGATGGTTACGGCAATCCTGCAACCGGACTTATGTCTCCGACAGTTCCTTATGTAACAGAAGAAAACAGCAAGGGCTATCCATATGATCCGGATAAAGCAAAGGAACTGTTAAAGGAAGCAGGATATGAGGATACAGATGGAGATGGTATTGTAGAAAAAGACGGAGAACCACTGAGCCTCAGACTGGTATTCCAGACTGAAGAATATGCTTCATGGAAATCTCTTTGTGAATTCCTGAAATCTGAATATGAGAAGGTCGGTGTAGGTATTGAACTGGTAGAAAAAGAATCCGCAGCTTACTATGATGAGATCTGGAACACCAGAGATTACGATCTGTGCATTTACCGTAGCTATGAAGATTCCTGGATGCCTCATGGATTCCTGAAATCAATGTTCTGTGCGGAAGATGGAGCAAAGGCAGTAAACTGGTACGATGAGGAGCTGAACAAAGATCTCGGAGAAGTATTAAAGACACAGGATGAAGAAAAGCGGACGGAATTATACGATAAGATCCTCACACGTATCAATGATCAGGCAGTAACAGTGCCGCTGTATTATCCGAACCGTGATTATATCTATAACAATACCAGACTGACCAATGTAGAGCTTGCACCGACTGCCTATGAAGGCATTAACTGGGCAACACTGGATGTAGTGGAGTAAAAAATGTTTGAAAAGATCGAGAATAAATGGACAGAAGATTCCGGCGATTATGATGATATGATCCAAAAACAATTGAGTAACAAAAGAACGGTATCTCACTGGACAAAAGAATTGAAAAGACTTCTTGGACCTGAGCCCCTTCGTATTTTAGAAGTGGGCTGCGGCCCGGGTTTTATGAGCATCATAGCAGCGCGTCTGGGACATGATGTAAAAGCGATCGATGGTTCATCAGGAATGGTAGAAAAAGCCAGAAGGAATATGCGACAGTATCATCAGCAGGTGGAAATCTGTGAGGAAGATGGTGTAACTTTGCCATTGGAACAGGAACAAAGCTATGATGTGATACTTTCCAGAGATGCGGTGTGGACATTATATGATCCGGAAAAAGCTTTCAGACGCTGGAAGGCTGTATTAAAACCAGGCGGAAGGATCATTTATTTTGATGGGGATTATCGTACCATCGAACCCACATTAAAAAATAAGATTCGTATGAAAATTGCTGATTTTCTTATTTATGTTACAGAAAGAAAAACATATGGATCTGACGTGAAGGAAAACAGCGGAATTTATGAAAAGCTGCCATTTACATCGCAGAAGCGTCCGGAAGCGGACTTTCAGATATTAAAAAAGGTACGCTTTGCCAGGATCCAGATCAGAGAGAACCGCTGGCTAAACAGACCATGGACGATGGATTTCTGGAAATACGGATATCAGGGAAAAAAATTTATTGTAGTAGCCACAAAGAAGGAGAAGTGACATGCAAAACGATAAGATCAAAGAGTACTGGGAAGGAGAAGCCGGCATTTACAGCGAAGGGATCAAGGCAGAACTGAAAAGTGAAACAGCAGAAAACTGGAAGAATCTGATTCTGGAGTATGCGCCGGAAAAAGAACATCTGGAAGTACTGGACGTAGGCTGCGGGCCGGGATTTTTTGAAATTATGCTGGGAAAAGAAGGACATCATGTGACCGGGATCGATATTACTGAAAATATGATCCATGAAGCAAAGGAAAATGTAAAGGCAGCAGGTTTATCCGCAGATCTGATGACTATGGACTGCCACAATCTGAATTTTCCGGATGAGACATTTGATATGGTTATCTGCAGAAATATCACATGGACGCTGGACGATCCACAGAAGGCTTACAAGGAGTGGCTGCGTGTACTGAAAAAAGGCGGACGTCTTTTGGTATCGGACGCCTGCTGGTATCTGCATCTTTATGATGAAGAAAAGAAAAAGATTTACGAGGCACATGATGCTGCTATGTGGGAAAAATATGGAAGAGGTATCCATGCTCATGAAGATGCGGAAACAGGGAAAGAGCTCAGCAGTAAGCTGTTTATGAGTGATAAAAAGCGTCCAGTATGGGATCTGGATTACATGATGGAGATCGGCTTTTCCAAAGTGTTTGCCCTGAAGGACATTAGTGATATTTCCAGAACTTCCATGGAACGTGAGCTGAACAAGCTGACACCTCAGTTTTTAGTGGGTGGAGAAAAATAAGCGGACCGGCGTTAAATAAAACGCTGGACCCGCTCCATTGTGGTTTTTAGAATAAAGATATCCTTCAGTACATCACCGGTTTCCAGAGAATGGTTGGCGTTTTGGGTGAGAAAGAGAGGGACATCTTTCTGCGCTGCCAGTTCCCGTATGGAATCGGTTTCGGCCCAGGGATCTGCGGTGCCGTGGAAGGCGATGCTTCCGGCAAGTGGGAAGGAAAAGGTCTCTGCAAGAGGCGTGAACAGGATGCTTTTTACAGTCAGATCGTGTCGGGAAGCATAGGCTGAGGAGATGACTGTACCAATGCTTTTGGAAATAAACAGAACGCTGCCATAAGAATTCCAGTCGATGCTGCTTAAGGAGCGTTCTGTTTGTTCCAGGGCAAGGTCAAAGGCCTGTTTCATTTTCTTCGGATCACCTTTTACATTTTCCGGGAGGTTGTCATAGGATACCGTGCGGATCTGGTAGCCTTGTTTGCTGGCAAGGCGGCTGGTATAGTACAGAAGCGGCTTGTCAGCAGTGTATCCGATGCCCGGAAAAACAACAGCTAATTTTGGGGCATTTTTATCTGCTCCGGCTGTATGAGCGGAAACTTTTGTATAGAGCATTTGCAGCTGAAGCTTTTCCTGAAGTTCCTTTAAGGTAATGGAGATCGTACAGGAATCGGATGGAAGATAATCATAATCAGTAACAACGCCGTCCTCTTCCATGGAATAAACAATGTGTGAGGAACCCATGAGCTCCATGTCTTCTTCAATATCTGAAAGTAATTCTTCGTATGATTTCATTTTAATTCAAACCTTCTTATTTAAAAAATCGTTTATTTTTACAGATTCTTCTATTATACTGGATTCATTGAATGACAGCAAGAGGTTACTGTTCACTGGCAATGTCCCGCGAGGTGTTTTTGTGAGAGAAGTTAAACCTTGCTTTTATCCTGCCTGCACGATATACTAATATAATACATATCTGATTAATGGAGGGTTTTACAAATGAAAATTGCAGCAACATACGACAACGGAAATATTTTCCAGCATTTTGGAAAAACGGAGTTTTTCAAGGTGTACGAGGTAGAGGATAACAAGGTTGTTTCCAGTGAAGTGATCGGTTCCAATGGCACCGGACATGGTGCACTTGCAGGACTTCTTGCAGAGCAGGGAATCAGCGTTCTGATCTGTGGAGGAATCGGCGGCGGAGCACAGAGTGCACTTGCTGAGGCTGGCATTGAGTTATGTTCCGGAGCACAGGGAGATGCAGACACAGCTGTGGATGCTTATCTGAAGGGCGAGCTGGTATCCACAGGTGTGAATTGTGATCATCACCATCATGAGGATGGACATTCCTGCGGAAGCCATGAGAATGGACACTCCTGCGGCGGTCATGAAGACGGACATTCCTGCGGAGGCTGTGGCGGAGGATGTGGTTCCCAGCCATCTATCACAGGCCCTAATGTCGGAAAAACCTGCCGTACACATTACAGAGGAACCTTTAATGACGGAACACAGTTCGATTCTTCCTATGACCGTGGCGAGCCACTGGAATTCATCTGCGGAGCAGGACAGATGATCAAAGGCTTTGATGCGGCAGTTGCAAACATGGAGGTTGGCCAGGTGGTAGATGTTCATCTGATGCCTGAGGAAGCTTACGGTATGCCGAATCCGGATGCGATTTTTACACTTGAGATCGAACAGCTTCCGGGTGCTGAGGATCTTACTGTAGGACAGCAGGTATACCTCTCCAATCAGTATGGTCAGCCGTTCCCGGTTAAAGTTAACGCAAAAGATGAAAAAACCATTACTTTCGATGCTAATCATGAGATGGCAGGTAAAGAGCTGAATTTCAGAATTGAATTAGTAGAAGTGAAATAAGAAGGAACAGTGGGAGGTGCTGTATGGGAGCATATGGCATCTCCTTTTTTGTCTGAAGGGAGGAAGCTTTCCTGATGAGGATCTCTATGATACCATTTGGATTACTATCCGGTTTTATGGACGGCAAAGAAATCCGGATCACAGAGCTGGGTGAAGATGGATTTCGATTTCGGCTGGCAGAGGAATGCCCGGAACCGGAGCAGTTTCTGATCTGTTTTTATGATATGAAAAAAGCCGGGTACAGGAGAGTGGAGATCCGGAGGTTTGGGATGAGTGCAGCAGAGGAGCAATGCCTGCAGGATCAACAGCCAGTTGAAAAGAAAACCGGAAAATATTTTTACAGGGAATATTCTGTGAGAGTGGAACAGAAGGATTATGTACAGGAGGTTCGGCGTCTGGCCGGAGAGTACAACCGATATATCCGTCTGAAGCTGGATGAAGACGATGGAGAGCTGGCGAAATCACTGACCGGTTATCCTGCGGAGCTGGATGAGATGCACTGCAGGAGTCTGGAGGAACAGAAGAAGCAGTGGTTTCTCAGAGAAAATGAAAAGGCTTCCGGAAATCCACAGGATACAATGGGTGCAGAAGAATTAAGGCTTTTGGATAATGCAGAGTTTGCCCTGGAATTAAACTGCACTTCCCTGTATGAAGAATATCTGTGCCAGCCGCTGCAGGCTTTTCTGGCGTCTTACTGGCAGAAGAATTATCTCACTCACAGTTATTTTGCAGGCCGGATACCGGACAGATTTTATATTGGAAATCAGTTCTGCCATAACCTGTTTCCGACAGAAGAGCAGCTTTTTTCTATCATGGATAAAATGTATTCGGAGGGCTCGGAGATCACACTGGTATTTTCTTATATCCGGGAATTTATGCTTTCGTCTGTGGGAAAGCTTCTGGAAAAGGTGGATAACTGGTGCTGTATTCATGGGGTGAATGTGGAAATCGTAGTCAATGACTGGGCCATGGTGGAAATGCTCTGTGGAAAAACATCCCGCCTGCATCCTGTTCTGGGCACATTGCTTAATAAACGAAAAAAGGATCCGCGAATGAAATATAAATCCGGTGATACCTTATTATTTCAGCAAAACAGCCTGAATGCGGGGTTTTATCGGGATTTTCTGGCTGAAGAATTTCATATCCACAGATACGAGTGGGAGTCCTGTGGATATCCACAGGAGCTTCCGCCGGGAAAAAACAGTCTGCATTTGCCTTTTTATCAGACAAACACTTCGCAGTACTGTCCATTGTATGCTTTGTGCACCACCGGAGATCGCGGTACACAGCAGCTTGCGGAGCACTGTCCGAAATTTTGTGAAAAATACACACTTCTTTATCCGGAACATTTACACATGGCAGGGAGGTATAATTCCCTGTTCGGTGTGGATAAAACATTTCCGGAGATACCTGAAATGTGGAAAAATATAAAAGGCACAAAGCCGGATCGCATTGTTGTTAATATATGACAGGTGATGAGCAGGCTGTGAAGGTGGAGCACGAATATCTGTTTGACAAGAATACATTGCAGAAAAAGGAACAGGACATGGATAACAGTATGAAAATAACAGCCGGGTTAGGCTCCATAGATGAATATGAACGTTTTGTGCAGGCAGGAGCAGATGAATTTTTCTGTGGCTATGTACCATTTTCCTGGGCGGAAAAATATGGCACAGTAATGCCGTTAAATCGCAGGGAGGTTCTCTGTTGTAATGTTCAGCTTGGAGCATACAGTGAGCTGGAAATTCTTTCCCGGATGGTAAAAAAATATAAAAAGCCGGTGCATCTCACCTTCAATTCCCTGTATTATCTTCCGGAACAGTATCCGGAGATCGGAGATATCATAGAAAAGTGCATGGGAATTGGATTTCGAAGCTATATCATTGCAGATCCGGCGCTTCTTGTTTATCTGAAAAACAGGGGGATTTCCTGTGAGATCCATCTCAGCGGAGAGACAGGGGAAGTGAACAGCGAAATGCTGAAGATGTTCCGGCGCTTTCCTCTGAAGAGATTGATCTTTCATCGGAAAAACATGTTCCGGGATATGCAGTCTGTTATTGCATCTCAGAGAGAAGGGGAAAAACAGGCCGGGATCCGACCGGAAGCGGGAATGGAGTTCGAGGCCTTTGTGCTGAATGAAATGTGCCAGTTTACGGGAGCATTCTGTAATTCTCTTCACTGTGATGAGATGGGATATCTTTGCAGGGTGTCCTATTGGCTTGGAACTGTACGGAATGGTGATGCTGTTCCGGAAAAAATAATGGCTCTTCAGGAGCAGGCGTGGGATCAGGAACCGGATCTGAAAGCATATGATGAATCCGGATATCTTTGTGGTGAGACAGGCTGTGGACTGTGTGCACTGTATCAGCTGAAGCAGGCAGGGATCACGCATCTGAAGCTGGTTGGCCGGGGAAACTATGTGGATCACATGGAAAAAGATATCCGGAATTTGCGAAAAGCGTTGGAAATCCTGGACGCTGCAGAAAATGAGAGGGAATTTAAATGTACGTTAAAACGGATAGTGTTTCCGGCGGGGTGTAGCGAAAGATGTTATTATCAGTAACAAAAAGAGAAGCTTTTTTGAGTTAGAATAAATGATAAATGGGATGAAAACCAGAATCAGAAAAGGACATGGTGCATATATGCTGAGACAGTTTTTTAAATATATTTTTCAAAGCATTGCAGGTATGATCGGAATATCGGTTTATATTCTGGCGGATACATTTTTTATATCAGTTCATTCAGGCGCAGATGGCCTGGCAGTTCTGAATCTGATCCTTCCGGTGTATGGATTGGTATATGCTATCGGGGCAATGATCGGTATCGGTTCTGCCACCCGATTCGGGATCAACAGAGCCAAGGGTGAGAATACGGATCACTATTTTCTGCAGTCTGTTTTCTGGAGCGTTCTGTGCAGTGTGCCATTTATTATCACCGGTATTGTTGCACCGGAGAAATTTCTTCACCTTCTTGGCGCAGATGCAGGTCTGACTGCCCTTGGAAAAAGCTATCTCAGGATCATGCTGATCACTACGCCGCTGTTTATGGCCAATTATACGTTTACTGCTTTTGCAAGAAATGACCAGGGAACCTCCACTGCCATGGCAGGGGCGATTTCCGCAAGTCTTTTCAATATTGTGTTTGACTATATTTTTATGTTTCCAATGAAGCTGGGGCTTGCCGGAGCGGCGCTGGCAACGGCCATCAGTCCTGCCATTACAATGGCGATCTGCACAACCCATTACCTTGGGAAAAAGAATCAGGTAGGTTTCCGGTGGGTACGGCCTTCCATTCGCCATCTGATCTCATGCTGTCAGCTTGGGATTTCGGCCTTTGTCGGAGAGCTTTCCTCAGCGATCATTACGATCATTTTTAACATGCTTCTTCTTGGGATCGCAGGAAATGTAAGCGTGGCAGCCTACGGAGTAGTGGCTAATCTTTCCCTTGTGGCAATGTCTATTTTTAACGGACTGGCGCAGGGTGCACAGCCGCTTATCAGCAAAAGCTACGGAGAAGGACAGCGTGACCATGTAAAAAGCCTGCTTCGCTGGAGTCTGGTTTCCTGTGCAGTGCTGGAAGCGGTGACGATCCTGGTGGTGTGGGGCTTTACAGACAATCTGGTCGCTGTTTTTAACAGTGAAAATAACCAGCAGCTTCTGGATTATGCGCATGTGGGCCTGCGGATTTACTTCCTTGGATTCCTGTTTGCGGGGATCAATATTATGCTGGTGGCGTATTTTTCGGCGGTGGATCGTGCAGTTCCGGCGATCGTGGGATCGCTTATGCGTGGTGTTATCACTATTGCTGCAAGTGCGGTGATCTTGTCCGGATTATTTGGGATCAATGGCGTGTGGAGCTCCTTTCTGAGTTCAGAGATCATTACATTTGCTGTGATCCTGATACTGGCGAGATCCGGGCGGAAAAAGAATGTATTTTCAGGAGAAAGGATATAAAATGAATTTCGAGCGTGTAAAAAGAGAAGAAGCAGATACAGTTCTGAAGCTGTACCGTTCATTGCTGGGGACGCCCTATTGTGTGTGGACAGAGGAGTATCCTTCAGAAAAAGAAGTGGAATTTGATCTTTCCAGAGATGCGCTGTTCTGTATGCGGGACGATGCGGGAAATATCGCAGGTGTGATCTCCATTGATGATGATCCAAATGTGGAATGTCTCACATGCTGGTCAGAAACCATGGTGCCGTCAGCGGAGGTCTCCCGGGTGGGAGTATGTCAGGAATTCCAGAATCAGGGGATTGCCGGGAAACTTCTTAAGGGTGTGATGGAAGAACTGAAGAAGCGGGGCTATAAAGCTGTACATCTTCTTGTTGCGAAGGACAATGTAAAAGCACTCCGTTCTTATGATAAGCTGAATTTTGAGAACGTGGGAGAGTGTGAACTCTGGGGACATATGTACTGGTGTTATGAGAAAGCATTATAAAAAATGAAAAACAGGTATCTTTTTGCCGGGCGGTAGATCGACCACCAATGTTAGATCGATAAGAGGTGGTCAATACACAGTCAGCAGAGAAGATACCTGTTTTTTGTTTGAAAGCAGATCAGATCCTCCGGCAGCTGTTCCTTTCGATTAGCTGGTGAGGTACAATGATCTTTGTGGCCGGAAGACTCGGATTTTCGATATGACTGATCATCTGCGTGGCTGCTTCCATTCCAAGCTGCCCGGAGTTAATATCAATGGAGGTCAGCTGAGGCGAAGTCAGTCTGGCAAAAAGTGAGTTGTTAAAGGAAAGAATGGACAGATCCTCCGGTATGGAGATATCTGCTTCTATACAGATCCGCTCCAGGGAAAGTGCCAGAATATCATCACTGACAAGCACAGCTGTAGGGCGCTCCTCACTTAAAAGCAGCTTTCGAAGCTCCTGAAACTCATTCTGGGAAGCGGCAGGAACCTCTATACAGTATTCGGGCTGTACGGTTAATCCGTGGCTGATCAGCGCAGTCATATAGCCGGTTTTGCGGTCTGCGGAAAAGACCAGGGAATTATCTACACCCAGATAAGCGATCTTCCGGTGGCCCAGAGCATAAAGATACTCCGTTGCCTCCTGTCCGGCCAGAAGGTTGTCATTATCGATATAGATCGTATGATTGGTGTATTGTGCCGGTTTTCCGATCAGGATATAGAGAAGTCCTTCACTGAAAAGAAAATCAATAACAGGATCATTCACACGGGAATAAAGAACAATAAATCCGTCAACCTTACCGCTTCTGGACATGGAACGTACTGCGTTAAGGATCTCTTCTTCATTCTGACCGGTAACAATGGTGCTGATATACTGATGTGCGTTACAGTAGTGGCTGATTCCCCGGATCGTCTCAAGGTAAAAGGAATTCTCGTATGTCTCCTTTGGGGATGGAGGCAGGATGATACCGATGGAGCGGGAAATCTGTGCTGCCAGGTTGCTGGCCTGGAAATTCGGCTCATAGCCAAGCTCCGCCATGGCTCTGCGTACACGTTCCTTGGTTTCTTCACTGATAGATGGATTATTTTTGCAGGTTCTGGAAACGGTGGACGGGGATACCCCGGCCAGAGCTGCCACATCTTTGATGGTTACTGCCATAAATTTGCCTCCTCACGGATATGCCGGATCAAAGCGGAAGTATGCCTCTGATCCGGCTTTTTTTATCTCAGTCTGATAGAGATATTGTAGTTCATAACAAGGATACTGTCAAACATATTGCACGGAAAATTGCATGAAATTGCGTAAAAACAGATGCACAGAAAATCAGGTAGTGAGATGCAGACAGATTCTGTTTGACATAATGAAAAACTGCACAAAATCAGGATGTAAAAATTGTAAGAAAGGTAGAAAAGACAAAAACGCATTGCACTTCATGCAAAATGGACGTATAATTTACGCAAACGATTGCGTAGATTATATGAATATGCATCCGTGAGAGGATAATAGATAAGATGCTCTGAGATGCAGGGCTCAACATAAGGAGAGAAAAGATATGGATAAAAGAGCAGCCGGCATTCTGATGCCGATCACAAGCTTGCCGTCAGAGTACGGCATCGGATGTTTTTCAAAGAGTGCCTATGATTTTGTGGACTGGCTGAAGGAAGCGGGACAGAGCTACTGGCAGATCCTTCCGCTGGGACCTACCAGTTACGGAGATTCTCCATACCAGTCCTTCTCCACTTTTGCGGGAAATCCGTATTTTATCAGCCTGAAGGCACTGGTGGAGGAAGGCGTCCTTACAAAGGAGGACTGTGATAAGGTCAGCTGGGGAAGAAGAGCAGACAGCGTAGACTATGAAAAAATCTACAAAGGCCGTTATAAGCTTCTCCGCAAAGCTTACGAAAACAGCAACATCAGCGAGAATCCGGATTATCAGAAATTTGTTGCAGAAAACAGCTGGTGGCTTTCCGACTATGCACTTTTTATGGCAGTAAAGGATCAGTTCGGCGGTGTTGAGTGGACAAAATGGGCAGAGGATATCCGCCTTCGCTGGGCAAATGCCATGGACTACTATCGCAGAGAATTATATTTTGATATTGAATTCCAGCAGTATATGCAGTTCAAATTCTATGAGCAGTGGATGAAACTGAAAAAATATGCCAACGAAAAAGGCATTCAGATCATCGGAGATATCCCGATCTATGTAGCTATGGACAGTGCAGATACCTGGGCTCATCCGGAGCTTTTCCAGCTGGATGAGGAGAATGTGCCGGTGGCTGTAGCCGGATGCCCGCCGGACGGTTTTTCCGCAACAGGACAGCTTTGGGGAAATCCACTGTACCGCTGGGATTACCACAGAAATACAGGATATCAGTGGTGGATCTCCAGACTGAGCTACGTATTCCGCCTTTATGATGTGGTAAGGATCGACCATTTCCGTGGCTTTGACGAGTATTTTTCCATTCCATACGGTGCAGAAAATGCCATTGGCGGTCACTGGGAAAAAGGTCCCGGGATCGATTTGTTCCGCAAAGTGGAGCAGGCCCTTGGCTGGAAGCAGGTCATTGCGGAGGATCTTGGCTATGTGACAGATTCTGTGCGTCAGCTTGTCCATGACAGTGGATTCCCGGGAATGAAGGTCCTGGAGTTTGCGTTTGATTCCAGAGATTCCGGTTGTGCCAACGATTATCTTCCACACAACTATCCGGAGAACAGTGTGGCATACACAGGAACCCATGATAATGAGACCATCGCCGGATGGTGGAAGAGCATTATGGCAAAAGAGCGTAAGCTTGCCAGGGATTATCTCTGTGATAACTATACACCGGATAAAGAGCTGCATAAATGCTTTATCAGCCTGGTTATGAGAAGCAGTGCAAAGCTCTGTGTGATCCCTATGCAGGATTATATGGGCCTGGATAACAGCTGCAGAATGAACCAGCCTTCCACAGTAGGAAAGAACTGGAAGTGGAGGATCCGCAAAAGGGAGCTGACTGTGAAGCTTCAGAAAGAGATCCAAGGTCTTGCACTTCGCTACGGACGTATGAACTGGTCTGATTAAAAGAGAAATCCAAGAGACATATTCCATTTAAACGGGACGTGAAAGAAAGTAGAAAGATTTTAGATAGAATCGTGATTTTTTATGTGATATAATGCTGTTTCGTGGAGGCAGCTGTCAGTAAAAGGTAAGGCTGACAGCTGCCTTATTGTATTTTCAGATCTGCGGTAAATGATAAAGTGATACATTTATATATGCAGAAGATCAGAAGAGAGTGTCTGATCTGTAGCAGTGGATAATCCTGAATAACGGAAGATTTTTTACAATAAGGGGAGAATTATGACAGGAAAAACACACGCGGCAGTCGGACTCGGAACAGTGCTGGCAGTTACACAGCCCTCTACGGTTTCCGGTCTGGTACTTGCGGCAGGAACAGGAATGCTTGGAGCATTGATCAGCGACATTGATGTGGGAACCTCCAAATCCCATAAGGATGCGGACAGGCTCACACTGATCGCGGTACTGCTTGTGGCAGCAGAGATCGCATTGAATTATTTTTATGATTTTTCCATCTGGGAAAAGATCCGCAATAACCAGTCTATGGCGCCGGTTGCCATGGGAGTTATTATTTTTATTGCAGTCTGCGCCTTTGGAAAAAATCAGCCGCACCGGTCATTTATGCATTCGATCATGGCTATGGCCATTTTAAGTGCAGCCATATCCATGGTGTCCGTGAAGCTGGTCCTTTATTTTGTGGTTGGATTCGTATCACATCTGGTGCTGGACTGCTTTAACCGGAAACGGGTACGGATCCTGTATCCGCTGCCGGGAGGCATTGCGCTGGATTTCTGTAAGGCAGGAGGCTTTGTGGATTCCCTGCTTTTTAAGCTTGGATCTGTAGCTGTGATCTTTGAGATCGTATATCTGGCTGTGCAGATGGGAGAGAACTGGAAGCTTTTTCGAATGTAGAGGATGTTTTATTTACCGATTACGGATAATTTTATATGGGGCAGATATTGCAGGAACTGAAGGTTAGAGCGTGTTTGAAAAATCATTCCCGTAATCTGCACGCCCCACTTTGCGGTATATTTTACCCGAATTCAGTTGCCGTAGCCCGCTACGGCGCCCTCATCCGGACAAAATCTCCCACAAATTGTGACGCACATCTTGCAGAAAGCCTTTTTCAAACACGCTCTAAGCCAAAAAGGAGCAGATTTTCCAAATACGGAAGATCTGCTCCTTTTAACCGAATCAAGGGAGTCCCCTGTTTCAATTACGAATATCCACCTGACGGTTTATAAGTGTGATCATTTATTCTTTCTGATCCTGCAGGCGCATGCTGTGTAAAGTACGTCTGTGGAAGAATTCAGTGCTGTCTCACAGGAATCCTGGATCACGCCTACGATGAAACCGACACCAACTACCTGCATGGCAACATCATTGGGGATTCCGAAAAGGCTGCAGGCCATCGGGATCAGAAGAAGAGAACCGCCGGCAACTCCGGAAGCACCAGCCGCACTTGCAGCAGCCAGGATGCAGAGGATCAGAGCGGTCGGGAAGTCTACGCTGATACCGAGTGTATGTGCAGCTGCCAGAGCCATGATGGAAATGGTGATCGCTGCACCACCCATGTTGATGGTCGCACCAAGAGGGATGGAGATGGAGTAGGTATCCTCATCAAGTCCGAGATCCTTGCACAGCTCCATGTTTACCGGAATGTTGGCGGCAGAGCTTCTTGTAAAGAAGGCTGTGATACCACTGTCCTTCAGGCAGCGCAGAACCAGCGGATACGGATTCTGGCGTGTGCAGATGAAAGTAATGATCGGGTTGATCACCAGTGCAACAAAGAGCATGGTTCCCACCAGTATACAGATCAGACGGCCATAGCTTAACAGTACGCCAAGCCCCTGCTCGGAGATGGTTGTGAAGATCAGGCCCATGATACCAAATGGAGCAAGGCTGATGATCCATCTTACGGCTGTGGAGGTTGCATCGGAAATGTTTTCGATGACAGTCTTGGTAGTTTCACTTGCGGCCTTCAGTGCGATACCGAAGATGATGGCCCATGCAAGGATACCGATATAGTTGGCGTTGACAAGTGCGTCAACCGGGTTGGAAACAATGTTCATCAGAAGGTTTTTGAGGACCTCTGCAACACCGCTTGGCGGAGTGACGTCGGAAGTATTTGTATTTTCGGAAAAAGTCAGCATGATCGGGAACAGGCGGCTGGAGATCACAGCTGCCAGTGCTGAGAGTATATTTCCCAGAAGATAAAGTACAACAACGAATTTCATGTTTGTTTTCTGGCCTTTTCCCATGTGGCACAGAGAGCTCATTACCAGGAAGAACACCAGAAGCGGAGCAATTCCACGAAGAGCACCGACGAACAGATCACCGAGAATGGAGATCACAGATGCCTGAGGGATCGCAAGTCCGAGAATGATACCAACGATCAGACCACAGATGATACGCTTGATCAGGTTGATGCTGTTCCATTTTTGAATCAGTTTTTTCATAACTAGTTTCCTCTTTCCTATTGTGTGAGTGTGCTAAAAAATGCTGAGCCGCAAAGCAACGATCCAGTGTAAAGGGCGGATCGTTCTAAGTGGTATTACTGCATCGCGTAAAAGCACAACAGGATAATTATATACAATTATGTCCGCCTTGTAAAGACAAATGTACATAAAACGCGAGAAAGATATAAAAAGCGCCAGATCAATGCTTCGTCTGGCGCTATATATTTGAAGTATCAGGTCCGAATTTTCCGGAAGCTTACAGCAAAGAACAGAACCTCCGCAAAGCCTGTAATTCCCCATGAGAAAATATACAGGAGATAAAGTGAGGAAATGGTCTGGAAGTGTGCAAACACCGTATAGAACCAGATGACACGGAATACACAGGATCCCAGAATGATGATGATGGTCGGTGGGATACTTTTTCCGATGCCACGGGAAGCGGCGATACTGCAATCCATAAAACAGCTGAAGGCATAGCTGAAGCCCATGATCCGGATCCTCTCCATGCCGGCATCAATGACTGCCGGTTCTGTGGCAAACAGTGACAGAAACTGCGGACCGAAAACAAGAAGCAGTCCACCAAGGATCGCACCTGCGATGAAGGCATAGGTAAGGCTGATCCCATAAGTTTTCAGCATACGTTTTTTATTTCCGGCACCCCAGTTCTGACCGATGAAGCTCGCGCATGCAGTATAGAAAGCAAACATGACGTTGTAGATCAGAGAGTCTGCATTTGCGGCAGCGGCATTTCCGGAAACCGTGACTGCATCGAAGGAGTTGACCCCGGTCTGTACGAACAGATTTGCAATGGCAAAAATTCCGTTCTGCAGACCTGTGGGAATACCAAGAAGCAGTACTGCTTTACAGGCCTTCGGGTGAAGACGGAGCTTACGCAGGGATACCCTGCATTCGTCTTTTCTCCGAAGGAGGTGGATCATTACCAGCGCTGCGGAGATATACAGTGCGATCGCGCTGGCAGTTGCCACACCTGCGGCGGCCATATGACAGACGATAACGAAAAACAGGTTCAGAAGAACGTTGATCACTCCGGCAATGGAAAGATAGATCAGCGGTCGCTTTGTATCGCCGCGGGCACTTAATACGCCGTTACCGAAATTGTATACAGCCATGGCCGGCATACCCAGAGCATAAATCTTCATATATAAAACAGCCTGGTCCATCAGCTCCGGTTTCGTATTCATCATGGACAGCATCTGTCCGGAAAACAGAAGACAGACGACACAGACTAGAAGTCCTGCGATGGCACAGAGAAGAAGAGATGTATGAATCGTTTCTTCGGTACCTTTTCTGTTTTCGGCACCAAGCTCGTGTGCTACACGAACATTGACTCCGGCGCCCATGCCGATCAGGATTCCGGTAAATAAAGTGACCAGCAGAGTTGTGGAACCCACAGCTCCAAGTGCCATGTAATCTGCAAATCGCCCTACAACCGCAACATCACTTAAATTAAAAAGAACCTCCAACACCTGGGACCCCATCAGGGGAAGGCTAAAGAGGAGGATATTTTTCCAGAGAGAGCCGGAGGTCATCTCAATGGAAGACGTTTTCTTTTTTTCATTTTCACACATAGTTTACCTCATAAAAATTATAAAAAATTCCTTCATCCAAGGTATACAATACTATGTTGGAATAGGTTTGTAAAGAGGGGAAAATAGCTCTTTTACCAGGCGCAGAGGTTTGTTTTTATTTATAGATTCTACATTGATTTCAGTACGAACAATGATATAATAAATGAGAGCAATAAGAAAGTATTTTCAGAAATATTGGAAATATAAAATACAGCAGACTAAGGAGGAACTCAATACAATGAAAATCGGAAATGATATTTATTATGTAGGAGTAAACGATCATCAGGTAGACCTGTTTGAGGGACAGTATGTAGTGCCAAACGGAATGTCCTACAACTCCTATGTGATCAAAGATGAGAAGATCGCAGTTATGGACACTGTAGATGCCGGCTTCACAGAAGAGTGGCTGGGAAAAGTTGCAGAGGTTCTGGATGGTGCGAAACCGGATTATCTTGTAGTCCAGCATATGGAGCCGGACCATGCAGCAAACATTGAGAATTTCATGAAAGCATACCCGGATACAACTGTTGTTGCCAACACAAAGACCTTTACCATGATGGAGAATTTCTTCCGTGGAATGGATCTGGAAGGAAAGAAACATATTGTAGCCAACGGTGACACCCTGACACTTGGAAAACACGTCCTTACCTTCGTATTTGCACCGATGGTTCACTGGCCGGAGGTTATGGTTACATATGACAGCACAGACAAAGTTCTGTTTTCCGCAGACGGCTTTGGCAAATTCGGAGCTCTTGATGTAGAAGAGGACTGGGACTGCGAAGCACGTCGCTACTATATTGGAATCGTCGGAAAATACGGTCCGCAGGTACAGAAGCTTCTCAAGGCAGCAGCAACTCTTGATATCCAGACCATCTGCCCGCTTCACGGACCGATCCTTACCGAAAATCTTGGACATTATCTGGAGAAATATGATATCTGGTCTTCTTATAAAGTAGAGAGTGAAGGAGTAATGATCGCCTACACATCTGTATACGGACATACAAAGAAAGCAGCAGAGCTTCTTGCACAGAAGCTGGAGGAAAAGGGCTGCCCGAAGGTTGTTGTCTGCGATCTTGCAAGAGAAGACATGGCAGAGGCAGTGGAGGATGCTTTCCGCTACGGCAAGCTGGTATTGGCTAGCATTACATACAACGGAGAAGCATTCCCGTTTATGCGTACATTCATCGAGAACCTGACAGAGCGTAATTACCAGAACCGCACCATCGGCCTCATTGAGAACGGAAGCTGGGCACCGACTGCAGCTAAAGTCATGAAAGGAATGTTCGAGAAGAGTAAAAATATCACATGGCTTGAGAACAATGTAAAGATCATGTCCTCCCTCAGTGATGAGAATGCGGCAGAGATCGATGCAATGGCAGAGGAGCTCTGCAAGTAATTTCTGAATACCAGAACAGCTTATAAAAAATAAAGATATAACATAATAAAAAGACGTGGATCCGTAAGGCCACGTCTTTTTTATTTACCAAGTAACAGTTACATCCTCTTACACCACATAAATCCATAAGCCTGAAGCTCCACGTCCTTAAGCTCCAGTGTCTGGTCAGTGATCAGATCACGGAAGGTTCCTTCCTCCTGCATCCAGGCAGTTTTTTCGCTGTCACTGAAATTGAAGATTCCGATGAAACGTTCGTTTCCTTTCTGGCGGAGGATGCAGAGAATGCTGTCATCATGAACATCGTATGTATATACATCACAGTCCTTATCAAAAACAGATTCCTGGCTGCGGATCTGCTCCATGCGGCTAAGAGTCTGGAAGATCTGTCCCTCAACGGAGGATTTGGAGTTTCTTTTTTCGGCAAGCTCCCACTGGAAAGCACCACGGTGGATATAGCGGGAATCTGCAGCCTTATCCGGATCCTCTTTATAGGAATAATCATTGAGACGTCCGATTTCATCGGAGCTGTAAAGCATCGGGATCCCGGACTGGGTAAGCATATATGCGTGAAGCATCAGATCCTCGCGGATACCCCTTTTCAGCTTCTCGTCATCTTTTTCAAAAAGAGCAGCCTCGATCCCGCACATGGAAGCAGTAGTTCCGCAGAAGCGGGCATCCTGAGTTACCGGGTCATCATTATAGAGCTCTCCGCGGCTGTCGCTTCCCGGATGCTTTCCTGTAAAGAAATCATTCAGGTAACGCTTATGGGATGGCTCATCCATGTCCCATTCTTTCAGTGTGGCGAAATCAAGTCCCCAGCCGATATCGTCATGGCAGCGGAGATAATTCAGGAAGGTGTACTGCTTCGGAAGGCTGTTTACAATATCCATCTGTTTTTTCAGAAGGCGGATATCACGAGTGGCAATGCTGTTCCAGGTTGTAGCCATGGTTGTTACATTGTAAAGCATATGGCATTCCGGCTTCTCTACGGTTCCGAAATAGGGAACAACTTTCTCCGGCTCCATAACGACCTCACCCAGAAGTACAACACTTGGGCAGACGATCTCGGCAATCATACGCATCATACGAACGATCGTATGCACCTGCTTCAGGTTACGGCAGGGAGTTCCCAGTTCCTTCCAGATATACGGAACCGCATCGATACGGATTACGTCCATTCCCTGGTTTGCAAGGAAGAGGAAGTTGTACATCATCTCATTGAAAACACGGGGATTGCCGTAGTTCAGATCCCACTGGTACGGATAAAAGGTAGTCATGACATAGTGACCGATATCCGGAAGCCAGGTAAAGTTCCCCGGAGCAGTGGTTGGGAATACCTGTGGTACGGTCTTTTCGTACTCGTCCGGGATCTCACGGTTGTTGTAGAAGAAGTAACGGCTCATATATTCGCCGTCACCTTGGCGTGCTTTTTTGGCCCACTCATGATCCTCGGAAGTGTGGTTCATAACAAAATCCATACACAGGTTCATTCCGTTTTTGTGGCATTTATCTGCAAGGGCAGCCAGATCCTTCATGGAACCAAGGTCCGGGCGGACTTTGCGGAAGTCAGCTACTGCGTAACCACCGTCGGAACGGCCCTTCGGAGTGTCCAGAAACGGCATCAGATGCAGGCAGTTCACATTGCATTCCTTAAGATATGGAAGCTTGGCAGAAACTCCCTTGATGTTGCCGGCAAAATTGTCAATATAGAGCATCATGCCAAGCATATCCTTCTGGCGGAACCAGTCCGGATTTTTTTCTCTTTCCAGGTCGCGGTTTTTGAGCGCGCGGCGGCGTGCTGTAAAATACTGGTACATCTGGTCGCAGAGCTCTGCAAACATATCGTCATTGTGATAAAGCTCTGTGTACAGCCATCGAAGCTCGTCGTGATGATGGTTTAAACGTTCCTGAAAAATTTCCTGATCTTTTTTCATGATTTCCTCCCTGAATAGATATTTATAGATGTCGGGAAACCTGTCAAATATTTCCCGGCGGTAATGGTTATCTGATATTTTTCCACAGAATTATAGCATGAAGTTTCCGGTACATGAATATACGGGTTGTTATGGAATATGGAAAAATGTTGTAAGTATTTTCAGTCTCCTGTTGTCTGCCGTCGTATCAGAACAGGAGTGATCTTTTTGTGGATCGGTTTTTGAAGCGGTGCCGGTTTTCTTTTCTTCATTTCGTTCATCTGTTCCACAAGCAGTTCCATGGTAGTCTGTGCGATCACATCAATCTGCTGTCCAATAGTAGTGATCGGGATGATGGACTCCGCAGCAATGGGTGAATTATCGAATCCGATGATCTGATATTCATCCGGTAGACAGTTGTATTTCTGGAAGATCAGATTGAGAAATATATTTGCGTAAGTATCATTGGATAAAAATATGCCTTTTTTCTGACCGGAATATTTACTGTCAATATCCTGAAAGATCACACGCATCTGTTCAAAAAGCTCCTGATAGGAATCACCGGAAACATTAAGGTTCAGTTCATAAGGAACATGATATTCCCGGCATGTTTCCTCAAAGGCACGGATACGATCATAAGCCGGAATATTCTCAGGTACATGGACATTGATGTGGATCAGTACATCACACTGATTGCGTATCAGCAGAGAAGTAGCCTGCATGCTGCCCATGTAATTGTCTGTTGTAACGCTGCATATATGTTCTGCTTCACGTTCAATGGCGATCACAGGAATATTATAGGAAGCCAGTTTTTCAGAGGAAAGAGTATGGCTGAGAACAATAAGTCCTTCAATCTTATAAGCCATCAGCTCGTCCAGATACTGCATTTCTTTCTCCGGGCCGCCATCACTGACAAAAACCAGAAATTTGTAATGATAATCGGAGTAACTTCGAAGAAGTTGTGTCAGCATTTCGGAATAATAATGAAGATAAAGGTTCGGGACAATGATCCCTACAAATTCGCTTTTTCCATTGGCAAGAACCCTGGCAAGCTTGTTTTTTCTGTAGCCGAGCTCATCAAGGGCTTTTGCGATCTTTTCCTGATTTTCCAGGGTCAGAGAATCCGGATGATTGAAATATCTGGAGATCGTAGTCTTGGAAAAACCAGTGTATTCTGCAATATCGGCAAATGTTACCTGCTTTTTAGCCATAAAAAAATAGTCTCCTTTTAACAGCAGAAAGTTATGATACGGAATGCAGATGTGATCATATAAGAGAAATCTGCAGACCGTACAGGATAATTGGATTGATGTAATTAAGTATAACAATACAGACGTTAAATAGCAATAAAAAAAATAACCAGTTAAGTTACCGGTAACTTTTCTTGAATAAATTAACAAAAAAGGTTGACAGAAGCTATGTCATATAGTAGTATCAAATTATAAAGTAACCGGTTACTTTACCGGTTACTAAACAAGAACGAAAGAACAAAAACGGGAGGAAAAGAGAATGAAAAAAGGTTCTGCGAAAGCTGTTCCGGCAGGAAAAAGAACTGCTGCAGAAAAGCTTCAGTATGTGAAAAAGAACTGGCAGCTGTATGTGTTTTTTCTGCTGCCTGCACTTCTTCTGACGATCATCTTCAAATACGTGCCCATGGGTGGCGTACTGATCGCTTTTGAGGACTACAATGTCATTGATGGTGTATTTGGAAGCAAATGGGTAGGACTGGAATACTTCCGGAGATTTCTGGCATCACCGGATTTTATGAATTATCTTGTGAACACTCTGAAACTGAGTATTTACGGACTACTGTGGGGATTTCCGATTCCAATCATCCTGGCACTTCTTCTGAATCAGATCCGGAGAGCCGGGATCAGGAAAAAAATTCAGCTTCTGATCTATGCGCCGAATTTTATTTCCGTTATCGTACTCTGCGGTATGGTTCGTATGTTTCTTTCACCTGTAGGTCCGCTGAATAAACTGATCGGTTCGGATGCCAACTGGATGACCATGCCGTCGGCATTCCGTACGATTTACATAGCCAGCGGAATCTGGCAGACAGCCGGATGGGCATCCATTATGTATACTGCAGCACTTGCCAATGCAAGTAAGGATCTGGAAGAGGCAGCAGTGGTGGATGGTGCAAATATCCTGCAGCAGATCTGGTATGTACAGCTTCCGGCTATTAAAAACATCATTGTGATCCAGTTTATCCTTCAGGCCGGAAATATTATGAGCATTGGTTTTGAAAAAGCATATGCACTGCAGACAGATATGAACCTTCCTGCATCTGAGATTCTTTCTACTTATGTATACAGAATCGGTCTTCTGAATGGAGACTATGGATATTCTACAGCAGTGGGGCTGTTTAATTCAGTGATCAATGTAATTCTTTTGATCTTTGTAAACTGGGTAGTCAAGAAACTGAATGACGGAGAGGGATTATAGGAGGTGCTGTTATGGCAAAAGCAAAGAAAAAGAAATATTCGGCATCTGACAAAGCCATTTTAGGAATCGGATACGTACTTCTGGGTGCATTTGTACTTTCCATTCTGGTTCCGCTTTTATATGTTGTGATCGCATCCTTTATGGATCCGAATGTGCTGAACAGCCAGGGGATCAGCTTTGATGTGCGGAAGTGGACGATCGATGCGTACCGCAGAGTTCTTGAAAATAATATGATCTGGAGAGGCTTTGCAAACTCATTTTTTTATTCCCTGGTGTTTACCATTATTTCAGTTCTGGTAACTCTGCTGGCAGCATATCCAATGTCCAAGAAAGAATTTGTGGGAAGAAATTTCTTCAATGTTATTTTTCTCATTACCATGTTTTTCGGTGGAGGAATGATCCCGACGTTTATCCTGATCAATCAGCTGCATCTGGTAAATACAATCTGGGCAATCCTGCTTCCGGGTGCGTTTAATGTCTGGAACATGATCCTTGCCAGAACCTATTATCAGTCTATCCCCAAGGAACTCAGAGAGGCATCTGCCATTGACGGTGCCACGGAAATCGAGCATTTTTTCAAGATCATGATGCCGGTATGCAAACCGATCATCGCAGTGCTTGCACTGTGGTCCTTTGTAGGAATGTGGAACAGTTATTTTGACGCTATGATTTATTTGAATGATGCGAAACTGCAGCCATTGCAGCTGGTACTTCGTTCCATCCTTGTACAGAATACACCGCAGCCCGGAATGATCGCAGATATCCAGAGTACTGCACAGATGGCAAAGGTAGCGGAACTTCTGAAATATGCTACGATCATTGTATCAAGTTTACCGCTTCTGATCATGTATCCATTCTTCCAGAAATATTTTGACCAGGGCATTATGGTTGGTTCTGTAAAAGGCTGATGACAGGAGGTTGATAATGATGAAAAAAAGAATGAAGGCATTATTGGCAATCGGGCTTTCTGCAATTATAATGGTATGCAGTGCCGGATGTGGAAATGGAAAAGAACACATGAAAGCAGAAACAGATCCGGATACCCCGGTGGAAGATGTGTCCTTTCCTCTGAAAGAAAAAGCAGAGCTGTCTTTTATTACCAGTGCACCTGCAACATCTACACAGGAACCTAATGAAAGAACGATCTTTGAAAGACTGGAAAAGCAGACCAATGTCCACATTGACTGGACCTGTTTTGTATCGGATCAGTTTGATGACAAAAAAAATCTGGCGCTGGCACAGTTCGGAAATCTTCCGGATGGACTTTTTAACGCAGGGATGAGTGATTATGATCTTCTTCGTTATGCCAAACAGGGAATCATTATTCCGGTAGAAAATCTCATTGATAAATACATGCCGAATCTTAAGGCTGTATTTGAAAAATACCCGGAATACAGAACAATGTGTACAGCACCGGACGGACATATTTATTCTTTCCCATGGATCGAGCAGCTTGGTGCGGGGAAAGAAGCCATTCAGGCAATTGGAGATATTCCCTACATTAATAAAAAATGGCTGGATTATCTGAAGCTGGACGTTCCGACTACAACTGAGGAACTGGAACAGGTTCTGATCGCTTTCCGCGACAATGCAGATAAACTGGAAAAGAAATTCAACATTGAGGGTGGTGTGATCCCGATGTCCTTTATCATCAATAATGGTGATCAGGATCCTGCAATTCTCATCAACGGATTCGGAGAAGGATATGGTGACACCGGTGATCATTTTGCAGTAAAAGATGATGGAACCGTTATTTATACAACTGTACAGGAAGGCTATAAAGAAGGTATTCAGTGGCTCCATCAGCTGGTAGAAGAAAAGCTGGTGGATCCGGAGGCTTTTACCCAGGAATGGTCAACTTATGTTGCAAAAGGTAAGAACCACAGATATGGTCTGTGTTTCACCTGGGATATTGCAAATATTGATAACAATGAAGATTATGTAATGCTCCCGGCGCTGGCCGGTCCGGATGGTCTTGTAAATATCACAAGACAGAATAACAGTGAAACCAGTGGCTTTGACAGAGGACGCTGCGTTCTGACTACAAGCTGTCGAAATACGGCACTGGCAGCAGCATGGATCGATCAGATGTATGCACCGATCCAGTCTCCGCAGAATAACTGGGGTACTTACGGGGAAAAAGATTCATTTAATATCTTTGAGATGTCCGAGAATGCAGAAGGTGGTCAGATGCTGAAACATATGGATCTGGGAGATGCATCTCCGGTAGAGGTTCGTGAAGCACAGTCTGTAAATGGACCGTTGGCAATACTTAACGAGTATTACGATGTATATGTAACAGAGCCGGCAGATGCAAAATGGCGTCTCGACAATATGCACGAAACATATCTTAAGGATATGAACAGTAAATATGTGTATCCGAATGTATTTATGAGTATTGATGATACCAATAAGGTATCTCAGTACGACACGGATATCAAGAAGTATGCGGAACAGAAAAAAGCAGACTGGATCCTGAATGGCGGCATCGATAAAGAATGGGATTCCTATCTGAAAAAGATGGAGCAGTATGGACTGTCTGATTATCTGGCAATCAAACAGAAATATTTTGACCAGTATCAGAAGTCTCTTAGTGAGACAGAGAAATAAAAACAGAAAAAGATACCGGTCAGAAACATAAAAAAGAAAGAGAGAGCAGAGTATGAGTGAAAAACTTGAAAAAGCACGTCTTTATGAAATAGAGGAAGCAAAAAATATCCCGCAGGAAGAGAAACCGGCCTTTCATGTATCTGCACCGGTTGGCTGGATCAATGATCCCAATGGATTTTCTGTTTTTAAAGGAAAGGTACATCTTTTTTACCAGTATCATCCTTACAGCCGTGACTGGGGCCCTATGCACTGGGGCCACAGTGTGACGGAGGATATGATCAGATGGGAGCAGCTTCCTACAGCGCTTGCACCGGATCAGGAATATGATCGAGAGGGATGCTTTTCCGGAAGTGCTATTGAAGCGGATGGAAAACAGGCTTTGATCTACACAGGAGTTACAACAGAAAAGCTGCCTGATGGAAAAGAAGAAGTCCGGCAGAATCAGTGCCTTGCCTGGGGTGACGGAAAAGATTATGTAAAGGCAGAGAAAAATCCGGTAGTCACCGGGGATATGCTTCCGGAGAAATGCAGCAGAGTTGATTTCCGTGATCCGAAGGTATGGGAAGATAACGGAACATACCATATGCTCGTAGGATGCCGCAGCGAAGAAATTCCTGGACAGGTAGTTCTGTTTTCCAGTAAAGATCTGAAAGAATGGAAATTTGAAACAATTCTTGCGGAGAACTCCACAGGAGAAATCGGTGTTATGTGGGAATGCCCCGATTTCTTTCCGCTTGGGGATAAACATGTGCTGATCTGTTCTCCGCAGCATATGCGGGCAAAAGGGTATGAGTTTCATAATGGACATAATTCCCTATATTTTACGGGAGATTATGACAGCGAAAAACATACATTTGAAAAAGACGCACCGGTAAGTCTGGACTACGGACTTGATTTTTATGCGCCGCAGACAACCCTTCTTCCAGATGGAAGAAGAGTGATGATCGCCTGGATGAAATCCTGGGATAGCTGTGTGATCAAGGAAAAGCAGAGATGGCAGGGAATGATGACTCTTCCGAGAGAGCTGGAATATCGTGACGGAAAGATCTGGCAGAAGCCGGTCCGAGAAATTGAGAATTATCGGAAAAACCGTTGCTGTTATGAGAATGTAAAAGTGGGTGAGAGCTTAAGCCTTGAAGGCGTCCGTGGCCGAATGATCGATCTGACTGTGGAACTGCAGAACGCAGATGGCATCATGGATGGAAGCAGGAACTCCGGAAATCCAAATCAGGAAGCATTGGATGTGTACAATGAGTTCCGGATCGAGCTTGCACGCAATGAAGAATATACAACGGTCTTTACCTATGATCGAAAAAGACAGATACTGGAAATCGACAGAACCTGGAGCGGGGTGCAGCGTGATGTTGTATGTACAAGAAAGTTCCAGATCACAGATGACAGACAAAATCTGAAGCTGCGTTTTATCCTGGATCGAAGCTCCATAGAGCTTTTTATCAATGATGGAAGCAAAACTGCGACTACCGTGATCCCAACACCAGTGGAAGCAGATGAGATCCTGTTTCACAGTGACGGAAATGCTGTGATCCAGGTTGAGAAATATGATATTGTGTTGTAGAAGCCTCTCAAATATTGACAATTTCTCTATTTTTGTATAACATAGGGGAAGTTGCTTACGCCGGATCAGGAGTTATTCGTATCTCCTGATCCGGCATATATTTACAGGAGAGGAACACAGGAATGTTTTATCAGTTAAAAATCACAAGAAAAGGAACGAAACCGCCGGTATGGAGACGTTGTACTGTTGCGGCTGACGTTACATTTGCAAATATGGCAGCCATGCTTGAAAAACTGGTTCAGTATCCGGCAGGCAGCCTATATGAGATTGAATTTTTTCAGAAAAAAGTACAGATCCGTGAGAACGGTGACGGAGAAGCGAAGAATAATTTCACATTATTAAATGCAGGCGAGACAGAGACTGCAGAGCTTATGGATTCCGAGAAATGGTTTACCTTCCGTCAGTATGGTGCGGATAAGGAAACTCCGGAATACAGAGTTGATATTGAGAAGAAAGACGAGGGAACAGCAGAAGCTCCTTCTATTATAAAAGAAGTAAAGGGTGAGGATGATCCGTACTGGACAGAGGCACCAGAGCTGGGATGCACTGCAGCAGTTGAAACTGAGGTGGAAACAGCCAAAGCATCTGAAGACATTGCTGCAACAGTAGCGGCAGTAGAGGCAGCAGCCAGAGCTGCAAAAGCAGATGAGGCAGCCACAGGCAGCAGAAGAAATCCTACAGTAAAAGATTTCCTCATGTCCTATCGTAAAGAAGACCTTCTCAGCATTGCAGGTGAGCTTGGACTTCACTGCAAGGGAATGGATCAGGAAGAGATCGCCGCAAAGGTTGCCGCAGAGGTTCTTAAACCGGAGGTTATGAAAGCAAGCTTCCTCGTAGCAGACGATCAGGAGGTACTGGCTTTTGAGGCGGCTATTCAGAGAAAATGCTTCCATGTTGCAGAGGATGAGTGGAATACATTAGAATGGCTGAACGATATGGGCTACCTTGTTTCCTACAGTGATGATTACGCAGAAGTTCCGGCAGAGGTTGTAGCTGTTTACGATCAGATCAATACACCGGAGTTCCAGACACTTCGCAGCCAGGTAAACTGGTTGAAGGATTGCCTTATTATGGTAAGCTATCTGTATGTATCTGCACCGGCAAAGACCGTATATGAGATGTTTAAGCAGAGAAAAGGCTTTGACATCGGATATGACAGATTCATCGAGCTGTATCATACCATTCCGGAGAAGGCCTGTATCTGTGAGCTTGCGGAGGATCAGCTGATCCTGAAATCCGCACTGGTCAATAACATTTACAAGGATATCGAGAGACGTCAGGGTGGACGGAAATTCTATATTCCGTCTGTAGATGAGATCCTGGATTATTCCGAAAACGGGTATCCAACAAAATCTGCTTCTTACCAGAGACTGGGCAGATTCCTGCTGGATGAGATAAAGGTTTCCGATGCAGTGAAGGATCAGGTACTGTTCTTTATTTACAAAGAATGCTCCATGGATGGCAGAATGTCAGCGATCATGGAAAACCTGAACCAGAAGGGGATCCAGTTTAACGATGAGCAGCTTGAGAAATTTACAAAGCTGATCATGGAGGCAAACAATAACACAAGAATGCTGGAATTCCGCGGTTACACACCGAATGAGATCTCAGGAGCAGTATGGCCGTTTGCCACAGGCAAGCCGCACACTGCAATGCCGAACAGCTTTGTGCCGACAGCAATGCCGATGCAGCCGGCATCTGCAAGAAAAATCTATCCCAACGATCCGTGTCCGTGCGGAAGCGGTAAGAAATATAAGAAGTGCTGCGGAAGAAGATAGTTCCGCAGGAAATTCACAGAGGTTCCGGAGCTGATACAGCTGAGCTTTTGAGATAGTATCGCCGGGATATCATACAAATTAAATATAAGACAGTTCGTTTGTACCATCCTGTCTATAAATAAAACCAGGGCTGAAGAAGATGTGAGAATCAGGGCAGACTCGTGGCGGGTCTGCCTTTTTTTATTTATGGAATATCGGGGTGGTGTGACAGATTCAGAAGGAGGAAGAAATTATGTATCAGTTAAAAACAGAAGCAGATTTTGATTCTGCACATTTTCTGTCCGGTTACACCGGCAAATGTTCCAATATCCATGGCCATCGCTGGCATGTGGAGATTGAGATCGAAAGCCGAAAGCTGGAGAAAAACGGCCAGAAGCGAGGGATGCTGGTAGACTTTGGAGATCTGAAAAAGGATCTTCGGGAGCTGGCAGATTCCATGGATCACACACTGATCTATGAAGAAAATACATTACGTCCGAAAACTCTGGAAGCACTGGATGAAGAAGGATTCCATCTGGTGAAGGTTCCCTTTCGCCCTACAGCAGAGAATTTTTCAGAGTATTTTTTCAGAAAAATGAAAGAAAAAGGATATCCTGTAAAAAGAGCTGTTGTTTACGAAACTCCTAATAACTGTGCAGCTTACCGGGAAACGGAAGAAGAAACGGAGGCGGCATGGCTATGAGTACATATCAGGTTGTAGAGAAATTTGTCAGCATCAACGGAGAGGGCAGACGGGCAGGAGAGCTTGCCGCTTTTATCCGGTTTAAGGGCTGCAATCTTCAGTGCAGTTATTGTGATACCAGCTGGGCAAATGAGCCGGGGGGTGAGAGTGAAAGGCTGACAAAAGAAGAGATTCTTTCCTGGATCCGTGAAACAGGCGTAAAAAATGTGACACTTACAGGCGGGGAACCACTTTTGCGGGAAGGGATGGAGGAGCTGATCGAGGCAATCCTGGAGGATCCATCCCAGCGGGTAGAGATTGAGACCAATGGAAGTGTGGATCTGAAGCCTTATCATATATTAAAAAACCGTCCGTCCTTTACCATGGATTATAAAACACCGGACAGCGGTATGGAAAAAGAGATGCTTCTTTCCAATCTGGAGCTTCTGGACAGTGAGGATACGCTGAAATTCGTGGTCAGCAGCCGCAGAGATATGGAAAAAGCCCTGAAAATCCTGGAAAAGTACAGGCTGATCGGAAAAACAGCAGTTTATTTCAGCCCTGTTTTCGGCAGGATCCAGCCGGTGGAGATCGTGGATTTCCTTATGGAAAAAAAGCTCAACGATGTAAAGCTTCAGATCCAGCTTCATAAGGTGATCTGGGACCCGCAGAAACGGGGAGTATGACAGGAAAACATACAAGAAATACCGCAGAAAAGGAGAACGCTATGAAAGCACTTGTACTTGCAAGCGGCGGTGTGGATTCCACCACCTGCCTGGGGCTTGCCGTAAACAAATATGGAAAAGAGAATGTAATTGCATTAACAGTAGCTTACGGACAGAAGCACACAAAAGAAATCGAGGCTGCCAGAAAAACAGCAGAATATTATGAAGTGGAACATCTTTATCTGGATCTGGAGCCGATCTTCCGGTACAGTGACTGCTCACTGCTGAAGCATTCAGACAGAGAAATCCCTCACGAAAGCTATGCAGAGCAGCTGAAGGAAACCGATGGATCACCGGTGTCAACCTATGTGCCGTTTCGGAACGGATTATTTCTTTCCTCAGCAGCAAGCATTGCGCTGTCAAAAAACTGCAGTGTGATCTATTACGGAGCGCATGCGGATGATGCTGCCGGAAATGCGTATCCGGACTGCAGCAGTGCGTTTCACAATGCGATCAATGAGGCAATTTATCAGGGAAGCGGCGGTCAGCTGAAGGTTGAGGCACCTTTTGTCAGCTGCACAAAGGCAGAGGTCGTAAAAACCGGACTGGAGATTAATGTTCCTTATGAACTGACATGGAGCTGTTACGAAGGCGGTGAAAAGCCCTGCGGTGTGTGCGGAACCTGTATTGACAGAGCAGAGGCATTCCGTCTCAATGGAGTGAAGGACCCGGCACTTGACAGATAGATCGGATCATAAATATCCGCCTGACTATAGAAAGGAAAAAAATATGAGCAGAGAAAACCTGGAAAAAGAAGGGATCACCCTTCTCGGAAATCGGAAAGTAAAATATCCGGACAATTATGCTCCGGAGGTATTAGAAACATTTTTGAACAAGCACCCGGACAACGATTACTTTGTAAAATTTAACTGCCCGGAATTTACAAGCCTTTGTCCCATTACCGGACAGCCGGATTTCGCGACGATCACAATATCCTACGTACCCGGTGAAAAAATGGTGGAGAGCAAATCTCTGAAGCTGTATCTTTTCAGCTTCCGCAATCACGGAGATTTTCATGAGGATTGCGTGAATATCATTATGAAGGATCTGATCCGTCTTATGGACCCGAAATACATTGAGGTCTGGGGAAAATTTACTCCGAGAGGCGGCATTTCCATTGATCCCTACTGCAATTACGGAAAGGCCGGAACCAGATGGGAGGAGATTGCCTGGAAACGCCTGACAGAGCATGATATGTACCCGGAGAAGATCGATAACCGGTAGAAAAACAAAAAGTCCCTGTTTTCACTGCGAAAAGCAATGAAAGCAGGGGCTTTTTGTGTGGTGCGCCTGACAGTGTACGTTTATCTTTATGACAGCCGGATGCATTCTGATTCTGTGCCAAACAGATCAGCGATCACGTCGTGCACGGTTTCGATCTTATCTGCCATATAAGCCTTTGCTCCGCAGAACAGCAGGCCGTTTTCCACGTCGCCTTTTACGGCGGCGATCAGCTTGTCTGTAATGCAGTAAGGGATCTCGCCGGGGGAACATTTGGCAAGGCAGCGGTGGCATGGGCTGTGTGGGATTTTTTCACCGGCCATGACGTGCTGCATGAAGGGATTCATAATGGCACGTCCCGGCATACCTACCGGGCTTTTTACAATGGCAATGTCGTCCTTTGCGGCGTGGATCAGGGATTCTTTCAGCCGGATGTCTGCGTCACATTCTTCCGTTGGGATAAAACGGGTGGCGACCTGAACGCCGTCCACACCAAGATCAAGGACATGTTTTACATCCTCGTGCGTGGCGATGCCGCCGGCAGCTACTACAGGGATTTCCGTGCCGAATTTTGCGGCATAGCTTTTTACAGTCTGGACGATCTTTCGGATCTCATTGTCGTAGGCTTCCGGTGTATAGGAATCCAGCTCTTCCTTGTGGAAGCCCAGATGACCGCCTGCCTGGGGACCTTCGATCACCACAAGGTCTGCAGTGCGCTTGTACTTTCTTTCCCAGTATTTCAGGATAACCTTTGCAGATTTGTCCGTTGAGACAATGGGGGCGATCTTTGTTTTGCTTCCGCTGACAAGAGCAGGGAGCTCTGTAGGAAGTCCTGCACCGGAGATGATCAGGTCAGCACCGGCCTGGACAGCTGCCTTTACATGAGATGCATACTCCTTCAGTGCAACCATGATGTTGTAGCCAATGATACCGTCAGGAGAAATCCTGCGTGCTTTTTTCATCTCGGACAGGATAGCCCGCTGGTTGGCTTCTTCGGTATTCCGGTCGAAATCCTTTTCGCGGTAGCCGATCTGAGCGGTGGAAATGATTCCGATTCCGCCTTCTTTTGCAACGGTGCCTGCCAGCCGGCCAAGGCTGATGCCGACACCCATTCCACCCTGGATCAGGGGAAATCTCGTAAGTTTATCACCGATTTTAAAATTCTTCATAATGATCAGATCCTCACATTCATTTGCGTTCTTTAAATGATTTTAATATAAAATAGTTTTATCATCAAAGTATATCATAACAGGGAAATTTGTCAATGTATATGTAGGAAGGTTGGCTCAGGGAGATGTGGGGATTTGTCGGTATAGCTTTTCGGAATAAGAAAAGGGTGAGCTGACAGCATTACGCTGTGCAGTCTCACCCTTTTTATGTGTGATGAAATCTAAAACTGTAAAGCAGTAGACTGTAGCTGAACTCCGTCTGGCAAAATCAGAATTTAAACAGATTCAGACCGATCTCTTCGCTGAACTCACGACCGATTTCTCCGTCGATCACCTGGATCTGGATCTCGGCGGTAGCACTGATGATGGCACGGTTCAGATGGCCGCCGTGTACAAGGCCTTCTTCGTCACCGGCTGCGATATGGAGATGAAGATAAACGTCACCGTCCTTGCGGGTAACGGTACCAGTAAGAGAAACAATCTCATAAGCTCCCTGAAATTGGATAGAGTGGTATTCCTTTGTTACGGTGTTGTATACACCTGCGGTGAAATCATTGATGGCACCAAGGCCTGTGACCTGTGCAAGGCGGATGTTCTCTTTCTCTGCAACCTTGCCGATCTCCTCCAGGATCTCTTCCTTCGGATCAAGTCGAAGATAGATCGTGTTTCCAAAACGTCTGTATTCCATGATAAAAAACCTCCCTGTAAATTCTTTGATTTTCCCATTGTCTGAGTATGATTTCAGTATAATACATTCCTGTTTTTATTCAATAGTTACATTAATCAGATTACAGCACTTCCGGAGATTGTTGCATCATGCTCTGTTCAACTTCTTTTTAATGTATTAATTTCTGGAATTGCTATAGGTGTATTTTTTACATGTTCAGATTTTTTACATGAAAAAAAGGACTAAACCGATGAAAATATTGAATTTATATTTTTACCGGCTTTTTTTATAATGATTTTCATAAAGAACGGAATGTAAGAACTGTAAACTGGAAGCAGCAGGGAAAGGGTGAAAGTATGAAAAAAAGATTTGGTCAGATGATCAAGGTAAAACCGGAAAAGCTTGCCGAATATAAAAAATGGCATGCAAATCCAATGCCGGGCGTAAATGAAATGATCAAAGAATGCGGCCTGAAAAATTATTCTATCTACAGCAGAGGAGAATATCTTTTTACATATTTTGAGTACGAAGGCGAAGATTTTGATGCAGATATGGCAAAGATGGCAGCAGATCCGGCAACACAAAGATGGTGGGATGTTGTAAAACCGCTGATGTCACCCCTTCCTGACAGAGCAGAGGGCGAATTCTGGTCAGATATGGAAGAAATTTATCACCTTAACTAATAAGCAAAAGCAATAGATATGGAGGAAAAGAAACATGAACAGTAGAGAAAGATTTATCGCAACTGTAGAAAGAAAACCGGTAGACAGACCGGCCTGCTGGCTTGGTGATCCGACACCGGAGGCAGTTCCTGCACTTTGCGATTACTACCATGTAGACAATATCAAAGAACTGAAAAAAGTATGCGGAGATGATTTCTACGCAGTAGAGATCCCGTACAAATCCCCGACATGCTCCGCAATTTTCGCGGCATTTGACTGGTATATGAACGGAAGCAACGTAGATACAGAGCACAGAACACTGACAGCAGACGGATGCTTTGCACAGTGTGAGGATCTTGAAGATGTGGAGGCAGTGAATTTCCCATGGCCGGATCCGGAGCTTTATATCGATCCGGAAGAGTGCCGCCGTCTTGTTGATGAGGCACCGGATGATAAAGTAGTTATGGGTATGCTCTGGGCCTGCCACTTCCAGGATACCTGTGCTGCATTCGGAATGCAGACATGCCTTATGAACATGGTTGCAGAGCCTGAGATGGTACATTATGTAGATGATCATATTGTAGATTTTTATCTGAAAGCCCTTAAGATTTTCCTTGAGGCAACAAAAGGTAAAGTACAGGCAATCCTCATCGGTGATGATGTAGGAAGTCAGAGAGGCCTGATGATCAGCCCGGCTCTTATCAGCGAGTTCGTTATTCCCGGAGCAAAGAAACTTATCGATCTGGCACACAGCTATGGCGTAAAGGTTGTATATCATTCCTGCGGATCTATTGTTGAAGCTATCCCGCTTCTCATTGAGGCTGGCGTTGATGTTATCCATCCGATCCAGGCACTTGCAGCAGGTATGGATCCTGCAAACCTGAAAGATAAATTCGACGGAAAGATTTCTTTCTGCGGCGGTGTTGATACACAGGATCTTCTTCCGAACGGAACACCGGAGCAGGTAGCTGCAAAGGTTAAAGAGCTTCGTACCTACTTCCCGACAGGCCTTATCGTATCACCAAGCCATGAGGGATTACAGCCGGATGTTCCGCCAAGCAATATCAAGGCGCTGTTTGACGAAGCAACCAAGATCTACGAATAGGGAGGAAGAAAAATATGATTATTATTGGAGAAAAAATCAACGGTTCCATTCCTTCTGTTGCAGAGGCTATTGCAAAAAGAGATGCGGAGTTTATCAAAGACCGTGCAAGAAAACAGGCAGAAGCCGGAGCAACATTTATCGATTGCTGTGCATCTGTTCCGGAGGAAGAGGAAGTTGAAACACTGAAATGGATGATCGACTGTATTCAGGAAGTAACAGACCTTCCGATTTCTGTGGACAGTCCAAGTGCTGATGTACTGATCCAGGCTTATAAATTCTGTAAACGTCCGGGACTTTTCAATTCTGTATCCGGCGAGGGCGACAAGATCGACAAGATTTTCCCTGTTATGGCACAGGAAGAAAATAAAGGCTGGGAAGTTATCGCTCTTCTCAGTGATGATACCGGAATCCCGAAAAATGCAGCAGACAGACTTCGCGTATTTGATAAGATCATGGCAAAAGCCAAAGAATACGGAATCGCTCCATCAAGGCTCCACATTGATCCGCTGGTAGAGATGCTTTGTACATCTGAGAACGGAATTGAGACAAATATCGAGGTTATCACTTCTGTTCGTGAGCAGTATCCGTCCATTCACATTACAGCAGCGATCAGCAATATTTCTTTCAACCTGCCGGTTCGTAAGCTGATCAACCTTGGATTTATGGTACTGGCTATGAATGCCGGACTGGACAGTGGAATCCTTGATCCGACAAACAGAGACATGCTTGGCCTTATTTATGCAACAGAAGCTCTTCTTGGAGAAGATGACTACTGTATGGAGTACATCGGAGCATACAGAGAGGGTCTTATTGGACCTGTAAAAAAATAATCAGGATCCCTTCAGGTTTGCAGAGCCTGCGGAGGACTCTGCAAACGAATCCCATAAAAAATACGATAAAAGCTGAGATGAGTGCGAAAAATTATCAGCCTGTCCGTAGCAAATAATGAATATACATAATATTTGGAGGTAGAACAATGTCAAAAATCGAAGAAGTTGCAAAATTAGTAGAAATCGGTAAAGCGAAACTGGTAGGAAAAGCAGTGCAGGAAGCTCTTGATGAAGGCTGCGATCCACAGGAGATCTTAAATAAAGGTATGATCGATGCCATGGCTGTTGTAGGTGAGAAGTTCAAAAATAATGAGATCTTTGTACCTGAGATGCTGGTAGCAGCAAGAGCCATGAAAAAAGGTGTTGAGGTTCTGAAACCGCATCTTGCATCCGGAGCTACAGGCGTAAAGGGTAAACTTATCATTGCAACAGTAGCAGGAGACCTTCATGATATCGGTAAAAACCTTGTTGCCATGATGATCGAGAGTGCAGGCTTCGAGGTTATCGACCTTGGTGTTGACGTTTCCAATGACAAGATCATCGAGTGCTACAGAGAGAACCCGGATACAAAGATCATCGCTCTTTCCGCTCTTCTTACAACAACAATGCCTGCACTTCGTGATGCTGTAGATGCACTGAACAAATCTGATTTCAGAAGCAATATCAAGGTTATGGTCGGCGGAGCACCGATCACTCAGGAATTCGCAGACGAGATCGGCGCAGACGGATATTCCGAGGATGCTGCAAGTGCTGCAACACTGGCAAATCAGCTGATCGGAGCATAACTGAATAATCCAACCGCTTATGATAAACCTATGCCATCAGGGATACCGTATGGAACAGAATTCAGAGATTCTGTTCATGCGGCATCCCTTTTGGGGTTTTAGAAACATATTGTCTGTACTTTATCTTCTGGCATCCTCAACAGCTTTATACATAGCCATGATATTCTGAGGAGGAACATCACCGAGGATGTTGTGCTCCTGGTTGAATACGAATCCGCCATCCTGGAAGAAGATATCGATCATGCGTCTGCAGTAGTCGTAAACCTCTTTTTCAGTTCCCATGTTCAGAATTTTTCTGGTGTTGCATCCGCCGCCCCAGAAGGTGATATCTTTGCCGTATTCCTGTTTCAGTCTGGCAGGATCCATATTGGCTGCTGATGTCTGAACCGGATTAAGGATATCGAAGCCTGCTTCTGCCAGATCTCCGATGACCGGGAAGATGGAACCGCAGGAGTGGAGGAATGTCTTCATGCTGCTGTGTTTATGTACATACTCATTAATCTTTGTATGATACGGTTTGAATAAGGTACGGTATTTTTCCAGGGACATGAACATGTTGTTGTTCATTCCGAGGTCATCACCGAAACGGACGATATCTACGATTCCGTTAAGGTACTTACATGTGTTTTCCAGGTTTTTCAGGTGGCGTTCCAGAAGCTGGTCATTAAGTGCAAGAACCTGCTCCGGTTCCTCATAAATATCCATGAGATAATTTTCCATTCTGCGAAGGAAAGTTCCCCATTCGAAGAAGTTGCATCCGCAGGTGATCATCAGGGCACGGTCTGTGCTGTTCTTCAGTACAAGACATCTCTCACGAAGTGTTTCCCAGAAATATTTTTCGTTGGAATGATCCCATGGACTGTGAACCATAGCACTCCAGATAACCTTTCCCATCTCTTTATCCAGATCATTGTAGTTTTTCGGGTAATCTTCTTTATATGGGAAGTACTGCTGGTCAAAACACATTCCGCCGTTTGGCATCTTGGCAATGAGTGTGCCCTCGCAGTCAAAATATTCATAAGAGCCATCTTTGTTATGTCTCGGCCTGAACCAGCCCGGCCACTGTGCGGCAACGCCGTTTGATAAGGTTACATCGTACCAGTTGGAGTCTTCTGTGTTAAATACACGGCCAACGTCAAGGACGTCAGCTCCGATGATATCAAGAACCTGGATCTCAGGCTGAGCTACCTGCTGTACCACATCGTAAATACGGTTGTGGCCTGTTGTGATTCCAAGATATTCTTTTAATTTTCCGTAAGCCATACCACTGATTCCGGCACTTACGTTGCTTCCCAGATCCATTGGAAGGGAATCAGGATTCTGATGATTGACAGACGCCATTACACGTTCTCTGGGTGTCATTTTCATATATATTTACCTCCTGTAGTTTTTCATTTGCTTCAACTTATAACTACATTATGTGAAAAAAAAGTGTGTGTTTCAATACGATTGCCGGAATAAAAATCTAAACGTTTTACTACGAATTTTACTATGTTGAATGAAGCGGATCTCATAGGACATATAATGAAAAACAGATAAAAACAGAGAGAAAAACGACGAAACAGAAGCATTTGAAGGGACATAAAAATGATAACATTAAAAGACGTTGCAAGGGAAGCAGGTGTATCCATAGCAACCGTTTCCTGCGCACTGAGCGGAAAGAAAGCAGTCCGTCCGGAAACCTATACAAAGATAATGGACGCTGTGGAGAAGCTGAAATATATTCCGAATTATTCTGCCAGAAATCTGAAAAAAAAAGCCAGTAATATGGTAAGCGTGCTGCTTCCGGGAATGAGGAGCCAGTTTTACTCAGGGCTCTTTGACGGAATATCTTCTTATCTTCAGTCCCATGGATATTCCATTAATATTGCGTTTTCCAATGATTCCGCAGATGTTGAATGTACGAAGATCGACGAATTTATTACCCAGAATTCAGCAGGGCTTATTATCGTGACGACACAGCCCGGTAATACAGCTTTTTTTCAGAACCACATTATGGATTATCAGATTCCGGCGGTTTTTGTTGAACGTGAGCCGGATTCGGTGTTCTGTAATTATGTAGGATTTCGTCATTACGATACCTTTTACAGCATAACAAAACAGGTTCTGGAACAGGGATACCGGGATATCAGTATTGTCTGTGGTCCTCTTGAGTTTTCTTCTGAGCGGAATTATGTCCGGGCATGCAGAGATGCCATGGAAACACTGGGAGAAGATTTGGCACCGGAGAAGATATGTGCGACGAATTTTACCAGAGAAGATGCATTCAGCAGTTTTATGAAAATTTTTTCCAGGAAGCCGCCGGAGGTTTTGCTGTCAACAAGTCGTGAGATCACATATGGAATTCAGACTGCCATGGAATACTGCGGATTGCGAACCCCGGAGGATATTGTTCTGATCAGCTGTTCCGAGGAATCCTGGATCAACATCAATCAGAATGATGGTGTGATCAAAATCTCCAGAAACAGTACTGTTCTGGGGGAGCAGGCAGCCAGGATACTTTTGCAGAATATCCATAACCCAAGGCTGTATGAGCAGATTATACAGGAGATTGATTTTTCGGAAAAGGATATCCGGCTTGTGAGTCTGCCGGAAAAAGAAAAGCAGCAGAAACAGAGCTTCCGGATATCCTGCAGAGAGAAAATCCGCTTTCTGTCAGTGGACAATCCGACTATCCAGGCACTGCAGCTGCTTACCGGACATTTTGAAGCGGAAACCGGGATTCAGGTAGAGTTTCATTGTGTACCTCAGAACCAGCTGCTTTCCATGATTTCAGAGTCCTGTGCTACGCTGACGCAGACCTATGACTTTTATACCTATGATGTTCCGTGGCTGGAATATATGGTTCAAAATATGTGTCTTGCAGATATTTCTTCCTTTATTGAAAGTGACAGCTTCAAAAAGGATCAGTTTTTTCAGTCAGGCTTCCGGAACTGCCAGTTGAACGGACGGTATTTCGGAATCCCGGTGAGCGGAGGAACACAGCTTCTTTTCTACAGAAAAGACCTGTTTGAAAACAGGGAGCTTCAGACTGAATACCAGAAAAGGAGTCTGATATCACTTCGGGCACCGAGAACATGGAAGGAATTTAATGATGTGGCTGCCTTTTTTACAAGGAAGGAGAATCCTGCGTCACCTACAGAATACGGAGCTTCTTTTGCGGGAGCGATCGATGAAGAACTGGCACCGGAGATCCTGATCAGGCTCTGGGCCTGCGGCGGAAAGCTGTGGGATAATTATCATAGGCCAACCTTTCATACGAAGGAGAACAGAATGGCTTTTGAGAGTATTCTCCATACGCTGGATTATATACCGGAGAAAGATATGAACAAATCTATCACTCAGACAGTAGATGATTTCTGTACAGGCAGGACAGCTATGCTGATCACATATTCAGAGTTTGCCCATGGAATAAACCAGCGGGTGAAAGAGAATGTATCCGGTCGGATCGCTTCCGGTATGGTTCCGGGAAAAGCACCTGCCAGTGTAGGATGGAATCTGGGACTGAATCCTTTTTCCTCACACAGAGAAGCTGTCTGCCGATTTTTTTCCTGGCTGTGCAACAGTGATACGAATCTGTATCTGACTATACTGAATGGTGCGTCAACAGTTGTGACACCGTACCGCAACAGTGAGCTTCTGAAGCTGTATCCCTGGCTGGTCAGCACTGAGGAGAGCCTTCAGTATGCAAAAAGACGAAACAGTCCGTATCGAAAGAATCGCCTGATTATTCCTGTAGAGCAGATTGAGAAGATCATGTGTCAGGCTCTGCGAAAAATATACCAGGGAGATATCTCTATTGAGGAGGCTCTGAAAGCAGCACAGGAAGAGGCGGATCACCTGTTCAGCATGTATGGATATCCAACGATTCACGAAATATTCAGAAGATGACGAAAAACCACGTTTAATAATTTTTGTAATATGCAATATACACAAGAATAATTGTGGGAAAAGTTGTAACTTTTGTGAAAATATAGTATAATCAACAAAAAAGTGCACGAAAAACAGACAAAAATTATATATAATCACGGGCGATGTACAGATGGGAGGGGAAGAAAATGTATACACTTCTGATTGCTGATGATGAACCTCTTATCCGCAATGGGGTGAAAAAGATCATAGACTGGGAATCTCTGGGATTTTCGGAGATTTTTCTTGCGGAGGATGGACAGGAGGCACTGGATATTATACGGAAAAATCATGTGGATCTTGTGCTGACAGATATTGTGATGCCGTTTATGGATGGTCTGGAGCTGACGGAGATCCTTTCAAGGGAATTTCCGCAGATCCATGTTGTGATCCTCACTGGACATGAGGATTTTCAGTATGCACAGAAATCTGTCGGACTTGGAGTGAAGAACTATATCCTGAAGCCTATCGGTGCCGAAAGCCTTTATAAGGAAATGAAGGAGATCTGCGAGAAGCTTCATATAGAGAACAGCCAGAGACAGTATATCCAGTCAATGAAGAATCAGCTTCGCCAGAGCCTGCCTGTACTTCAGGAACAGACACTGAACAAGATTGTCTGTTCTGCAGACCGTAATCTCAGGCTGTATCTGGAGAGGGCAAAAAGCCTTCAGCTGGATATGAGCCAGGCACCATATGAGATTGGAGTCATGGATCTTGATATGGAAAATATTTCAGGGGCAGATTATGATCTTTATCTTTTTGCATCGCGGAATATTGTGAAAGAATGTCTGGGAAAAGAACATTATGTTTTTGAAGATGGAAAAGACAGAGTGGTAATTTTGTTTCGCTGCGGTACACTTGAAGCAGAATCGCATGATCTTATTTATGATGTCCTCTGTATTATCCAGAAGTCTATCTATAACACGATCCGGCTGAAAACCACCTGTGCACTGGGGACAACGGCAGCCACCCTGGATGAACTGAACCAGGCCTACCGCAATGCAAAGAAAGCACTGGAGTGTAAATATTCACTGGGAAGCAATAATGTTTATGATATTGAAGACCTGAATTATCTGGAGCGTTCCTTCTATTATCCGCAGCAGGAACTTCACCATCTTACTAAGAGTATCATGATCGGCAATACGGAAGAAATCGAACGAGCAGTACGTTCTGTATTTCGTGACAATGGAAAGGACGGTTCCCTTTCCGGAAAAAATGTCAAGGTTATTTATATGGAGGCAATGAATGCGCTTTTGAGAGAACTTGCCGGGCTTAAGGATATCCCGGATGAAATGTGGAACAGAGGATTTGTATTATACCAGAAATTTGAAACATACAGTTCCCTAAGAGAGATGGAGGATGAGCTGATCCGTTTTGCATGCAGTATCCGTGACGAAATGAATTCTGCTCAGACAAACAGTGGAATGCAGGTTATTGACAAGGTGAAGGATTATGTAATGAGAAATTATAAAAATCCGGAGATTTCCCTTACATCAGCAGCGGAATTTGCATCTGTCAGCACAGGATATTTAAGCGGACTCTTCAAGAAAGAAGCGGGAACGAATTTTGTAAAATATCTTACAGATGTCCGTATGGAAAAATCCATGCAGCTGCTTCGATCAACAGATATGAAAACCTATGAGATTGCTTATGAAACAGGATTTTCCAATCCTCATTATTTCAGTGTTTCTTTCAAAAAATATACAGGAATGTCTCCTTCCGAGTTCAGGGCAAAGGAGTAAGCCATGAAGAAAAAACAGAAAAGCAGCCTGAAAAACCGGGCCCTGAGTCAGACAGCGGTGCTGATTATTGTTACCATGTGTATTATGGTTACTGTTTTTTATATGGTCTTTCATTCAAGGGCATTTAATGAACGGGGAAAGTACGAAGAAGAAAATCTGGTAAATATGGAAGCCTATCTGAACAGCTATCTGGAGGAAGTGGATTCCATTGCAAAAAATGTAAATTATAATTATTATCTTCAGGATTATCTGGAAACTGTGATCAAAGAAGAAGATGATTATGTGGATAGCGGAATCGGAAAAAATATGCGTTCTTATGAGATGAGCTCCCAGGCATTCAGTGACACCTTACTTTCCAGGGCAGATATTTCCTCCATTATGATTTTTGGAAAGAAAAAAATGCTCCTGAACAGATCTATGTATACCTATCAGAAGGTCGCATTGGATTATTCCAAGCTGGACTGGTATGCGAAGGCAGTGGCAAAGCCACAGGATGCAATTATCACAGGACCTAACAGACATTCATTTTTTGACACAGATGATGAGGTGATCTCACTGAGCAGGGAAGTCCAGAGCTATGAAAACGGAACCTTCCGAGGTGTGATCCTGATCAATCTGAATATGAATAAGATCACGGAGATCTGTAATTCTTTTCAGGAAAAACAGGAGAATTTTATATGTATTATAAATGATAAGGGCGAGCTGGTTTATGAGCAGCAAAATGGAAGAGAACGCTTCGCTTTTGATGAGAAGGAAAACCGTCAGGAGCTGAATACAGCACTTGGGAAAACGAAGGAGAGCTGTTTCAGGCTGAACTACAGAGGAGAGAAATATCTGGTAACCAGAACCGATATGAAAACAACAGGGTGGACTCTGGTAAGTATGGTTCCGTACAAGTCTGTGATGGCAGAAACAATGGCAATCAGTGGGGTAATGATCCTGGCTGTGGCAATTACTCTTATAGTAACCCTGCTTCTGCTTAACCGGATTCTTACAGGAGTAGTAAAGCCTCTGAAAAAACTGGAAAAATATATGGTTCAGGTTAATCCGGATAATATGGATCAGCGTATGGAAATTCTTACAGACGATGAGATCGGACATTTGTCAATGAAATTTAATCAGATGATGGACCGTATCCGGAATCTGAAAGAGCAGGTGATCGAAGAACAGGAAGATAAGCGAAAGTACGAGCTTCAGGCTCTGCAGGCACAGATCAATCCGCATTTTCTGTACAATACGCTGGATTCCATTATATGGATGGCAGAGACAAATGACTCAAATATCGTGGCAATGACAGAAGCACTGGCAAAGCTGTTCCGGATATCCCTGAACAAGGGAAATGAAGAAATCTCTCTGGAAAGGGAGCTGGAGCATGTGAAAAATTATCTGATCATTCAGAGTATGCGTTATGCAGATAAATTTACATATGAAATTTCAGCAGAGCCTGGTGTGGAACGGTGCAGGACGATAAAGCTGATCCTGCAGCCGATAGTGGAAAACTGTATTTATCATGGCATCAAAAAGAAACGAGGAACAGGAAAGATCACTATCCGGGCGTACAGGCGGGAACAGAATCTGATCATAGAAGTCAGCGATGACGGATGCGGAATGCCGGAAGAAATATGCAGGAAAATCCTTTCTGATGAGATCGAATCTGAGAATATCAGCGGTTCCGGAATCGGAGTCAAAAATGTAAATGAACGCATCCAGCTCCGTTTTGGAAAGAAATACGGTCTGAGCTATTCATCAGAAGAAGGCGTTGGAACGACAGTGACTTATGTTCTTCCATATAATGAGGGAGGCAGTATATGAATAAGAAGCATATGAAAAAAAGGCTCCTGATTTTTGCGGCGGCAATTTTGATGATAATAACGACAGTAACTGTTCATTATAAAACAGAAGTCAGATCTGAGGCAGCCGGTATAAAAACGCAGCAGGAAACAAAGAAAAAAATAATCGGTGCCACCCTTGCATCCAGTCAGGCCAGTTATCAGTATGCTATTGGAAATCTTCTTGTTGCAGAAGCAGAGAAAGATCCGGATTATAAGTTGGAAATCCAGTATGCAGAATGGAATGTAAAAAACCAGGAAGAGCAGATGAGGGATTTTATCCGGAGAAAGGTTGATGCCATCATTTTTTGTCCGGTTAATGCGAAATCCTATCTGAATGTACTTCGCGAGGCAAAGAACGCCGGAATCCCTGTGATCAATCTGAATATGAAGGTGGATACTGTATCTGCGGAATATATTACAACTTATGTAGGGGCAAGTATGTCGGAAGAGGCTGATCTGGCAGGTCAGCTGGTGGTGGAATGTCTTAATGGAAAAAAAGGAAAAGTGGGAATCATAGAAGGTTCTCAGGGAACAGATCCCCAGATTTACAGAACACAGACATTTCTGGAATATCTGTCCAGTTATCCGGACGTTGAAGTTGTGGGGATTGAAGAAGCCAACTGGTCCCGGGCAAAAGCAGGTCTGGCAGCATCCAGACTTCTTTCCCAGAATCCGGATATCAATGTATTTTACTGCCATGACAGCAATATGGCACTGGGAGTTTATGATATGCTGAAGGCAAGAGGAATACAGGACAAGATCCAGGTAATAGGAATTGGAAATGAAACAGAGCATATGGAAGCGGTAAAGAGTGGAAAGCTTTATGGTATTGTAACCCAGCCGCCGGAATATGAAGCGGAATATGCATGGAGCTGTGCAAAAAGAGCTGCTTCGGGAGAAATCCTGAGACTGTGGTATAAGAACCTGGTGGTAAGCCTTACAAAAGATAATATAGACACTTATTTCAGACCGTCACTGGATTAAAAAAAGGACTGTCACTGATGTGAAAAATAAGACTAAACCGATGAAAAAATTGAATTTCAATTTTCATCGGTTTTTCTTATTATACTAATAAATACTTCGTAATGATCGGATTTGTTACTCAGAAAGATGAACTGACATTGGCGGAGGTGTCATTCATGGGAAAGGAGATAAATATGAGCAGTGGAGTAAACAGCACGGGACAGACATATGCTCTGGATATGCAGAAGGTTTCAAAACGTTTTCCAGGTACACTGGCTGTTGATAAGGTAGATTTCCGTGTGAAAAAAGGTGAAGTGCATGCTCTGATGGGAGAGAATGGTGCGGGAAAATCAACTCTGATGAAAATGCTGAACGGTTTGTTTAATGACTATACAGGAGATATCTACATTAACGGAGAGAAGAAACTTCTCCATTCCCCGACAATGGCCAAGGAAGCAGGAATCGGAATGGTATATCAGGAACTTTCTCTTGCAAGAAGAATTTCCATTTATGAGAATCTTCTGGTGGGAAGACTTCCGAAGAAAGGTATTTTTGTAGATAAGAAGAAAGCAATTGAGGAGTCAAAGAAACTTCTTGCAAGAGTGGGACTGGATTATATTGATCCGACTATGGATGTTTCTGAAATCAGCCAGTGCGAAGCACAGCTTGTCGAGATTGCGAAAACTCTTGGCTTTAATCCATCCATTATTGTTATGGATGAGCCCACATCCGCTCTTTCCAGCGACGAGGTTGAACGCCTTTACAAGATCATCCGTCAGCTGAAGGCAGAGGGGCTTGCAGTGGTTTATATTTCCCATCACCTGGCAGAGATCTTTGAGATCGCAGACAATGTTACAGTTATGCGAGATGGTAAGCTGGTAGGCTCCTGTGCAGTAGCTGATACGAATCCGGACAAGCTGGTTGAGATGATGGTAGGAACTCCTGTAAAGAATTTCTATGAGAACCATAAATCCATGGTACAGGATGAAGTTGTACTGAAGGTTGAAGATTATACACACTGGGGATTTTTCCATCATGTAAACTTCGAGCTTCATAAGGGTGAAGTACTTGCTATCTGCGGACTGGCCGGGGCAGGAAGAACAGAGATCGCAAGAGCACTGATCGGTGTGGATAAGGCCGATGGTGGAAAAGTCTATATACATGGAAAAGAGACGCATTTCAGGAACTTCGGAGAAGCTATCGCCGGAGGACTTGGATATCTGACAGAGGATCGAAAAGTCGTAGGTCTGGCACTGAACCAGACAGTTGGTGATAATGTGACCTCCTGTATTATTGATCGGAATTCCAACGGTATTTTCTACAATCAGAAGAAACTGAACGGACTGATTGATGAGAAGATCAATGAGATGAGCGTTTATCCGGCAGACAGAGACCGTCTGGTAAACAGCTTCTCCGGTGGAAACCAACAGAAGGTGCTGATGGCCAAATGGCTGGCAGCAGGTGTTGATATCCTGATCCTGGATGAACCTACACGAGGTGTTGATGTTAATGCCAAGCAGGTTATCCATAATGTAGTTAAGGATTATGTATCAAAAGGCAATTCCGTAATTCTTCTTTCTTCTGACCTTCCGGAAGTTGTGGGACTTGCAGACAGAGCAGTGATCTTACGTGAAGGACATACGATCGGAATGATCCGGAAAAAAGATATGACGGAAAATTCAATACTGATTGCAGCTAATGGGGAGGGAGAGTTCGTATCATGTCAGAAGTAAATAAAAATGGAAATACTGCCGCTCCAAAGGTAGATACAAGAAAAACAGAGATCAACAAAGCCAGCCTGATCTTTAATCAGCTTGGCATCTGGATCATTGTTGCAGGACTTATCATTCTGGGAATGATCATTTCGAAAGGACAGTTCTTCGGAAAAAGTAATATCCAGTCTATTCTGGAAGCAGTAGCCCTGACCGGTATGGTCTGTGCAGGACTGTTCTACGTTACATATTCAGGAAACATGACAGATATGTCTGTGCCGATCACAATGGCATTCGGCGGAGTTATGGCAGTACAGTGCATTAACTTCGGTTTTGTGGGATCTATTATTGCAGGACTTCTTGCAGGTGCCCTGATCGGTCTGATCAACGGTTTCATGATCGGTAAGATGAGAGCCAACGCCATCATCTGGACACTGGCGGTAAATCTTTTGATATCCGGTGTCATACGAGTAGTATGGCAGGGAAAAATGCTCTACGCAGAGGATATCGCGAAAGAGAGCATGCAGTCATCTGCTGAAAAGTTTTACGCGATTTCCAGAACCTATATCGGTGGAGCAATCTCCCTGATGGCAATCGTTATGCTGGTTATGTTTGTGATCTCATGGGTGATTCACACAAAAACAGCATTCGGACAGAAACTGAAGATCATCGGTACCAATTATGAAGTAGCGAAATTTTCAGGAATCAACTGTACAAAACAGATCATTATCGCATATGTGATCAATGGTCTCTGCAGCGCAACAGCTGGTATCTTTTATGCAGCTCTCAGAAAATGTGCTTCCTACGAAAACGGAACCGGTTATGATTTTGATGCTCTGACTGCGATCCTTCTGGGTGGCGTTTCCCTGAACGGTGGAAAAGGAAGTATTGTTGGAACCTTCGGTGGTGTTCTTGCTTATGGTATCCTCAACAATATTCTTTCCTGGATCGGTCTTGGGACATACACCAAGTATCTTGTCCAGGGTATCGTATTCCTGTTCATCGTATGGTTAAACACACATTCAAACAGAAAGTTGGGTAAAGCATGATGGAGAAGAAATTTAAGCTGAATGCAGCAATGATCAACAAAAACCGCGCATTTTTATTACTTGCGATCGTACTTTTCTGTGGACTGTTTGTGGACAATTTCTATACAGCCTACAATATCCGGGCAGTAACAGGTAACGGAAGTCTTGTTATCTGGCTGGGACTTGGATTTACTATCGTCCTCATTGCAGGGCATATGGATATGACAGTTATGTACATGTCAACCTTTGCAGCACTTCTTACACTTGGGCTTCACAGCAACCAGAAGCTTCCGTGGGCAATCTGCATTCTCATCGGTGCTCTGATGGGTGTTGTAAACGGCCTGATCATGGGACTGCTTGTTACAAAGCTGAAGATCCACGCATTTATCGCAAGTATCGGTATGCAGCTGGTTCTCAAGGGAATCATGTATGTGTACTGTAACGGAAGTGAGCTGAGTATCGGAAGAGATTATGATCTGAATGAGAAGCTGAATAATCAGCTGCTTCCATTTCTTCCATTCTCAACGTACTTTATTATCACAACACTTTTTGTAATCCTGGTAATTGTAATTCTTCGTTACACAAGACTTGGAAGAAATATCCATATGGTAGGTGGCAATGCAGAGACAGCATGGCTTGCAGGTATCCACAGTGACCGTGTTGTAATAGCAGCATTTATCATTTCCGGACTTGCAGCAGGACTTGGCGGAGCATTGAACGGAATCTATTCCGGCGCGGCGAATGTAACCATGGGTGAAAAAGGAATCTCACCTTTCTATATGGCATTTACAGCAACTGTTATCGGTGGAACAGATATCTACGGCGGCAAAGGAAGCGTAGGCTGGACCTACATTTCTCTTCTGATGATCGCGTTCCTGAAATCTCTCTGTAAATCCACAGAGCTTCAGGTACTGGTTATCGGTGCAGCACTTGTGCTTTGCCTGATCTATGAGACAGTTGCAAAATACAATAAAGATAAGATCCTTGGACGTCGTCCGAATCTTCATCTGGAACATCTCAAAGAGATGAAAGGTGCAAAATAAGTAATGAAAAATAATAGGGGAAATTAAAAGCGGAGGGAGCTTTTAATAAAATAAAAACTATATAAGGTATAGGAGGAAGAAAACATGATGAAAAAGAGACTGGCGGTTCTGTTATGTGGTGCTATGTTGTTAGGTACGGGGTCTGTAGCATTTGCAGAGGAGAACACAGACGCCCAGGCAACTGAGGCAGAGGCAAGTGATGAGAGTGCAGAAGAGGAAGCAGTAGAAGTTCCGGACGCTGCAAAAGATTCTTACGACAAACTGCAGGAAGCAGAAAAAACATTAAAAACAACAGATGACCATCTCATGATGGAAGCACCGCTTAGCTTCGATGTTCCGGAAGTAGACGGAGATGCTGCATATTGTGAAGACAATTACGAAGAGACAGATGCCAATCACTGGCATTACAAAGAGTATCTTGACTGGGACGAGGCAAATGATGCAAAATTCCCGGAGTCACCGGCAGATGGACAGGAAGGCAAAAAAGTTATCCTGATCGTTCATGGTGCACATGCCTGGACAACATGCTACACAGAGGCTTTCCAGAAAGCATGTGATGCAGTCGGAATGGAAGTAACTGTTTATGATCCAAACTGGGATCAGGGAAATCAGGACAGCTACATTGACCAGGCGATCAACGAGCATCCGGATGCAATCGCATTGATTCCGCTTTCCGCTGACCATGCAACACAGCAGTTCAAGAAGATCACAGACGCTGGAATCCCGGCATTCTGTGTAAATACAACACCAGAAGCAGAAGCTATGAACTACATCATTTCCTACACTGGCCCGAATGACTGGTACCAGATGAGAACACTTGCCGATATGCTTGGCGAGAAGATGGAAGGCAAAGGAGGAGTTGCTTACATTACACATAACGTAGGTGGATCTCCTTACTATGCACGCTGCTATGGACCTATGACAGAGCTTGCTGAGAAATATCCGGATATCGAGACACTTGATATCCAGTCTCCTGGATTTGAGGCTTCCAAGGTTAAACAGGTCGTATCCGACTGGATCACAAAATATGGCGATAAATTAAATGCTATCGTTCTTGCAGATGACTCTGACCAGGCTATCGGTGCAGCTGAGGCTTGCGAGGCAGCAGGACGTGACGATATCGTAATCGTTGCAGCTGGTATCTCCAAACAGGGTCTTGATCTTGTAAAAGACGGAAAACTTTATGGTATGTCCTATCAGACCTGCCAGGGTGATGCTGGTCTTGCAGTTCGTACAATCTCCGAGTGGTTCTGTGGCATTGATGTAAACCGTGTAAACTATCTGAGAACAGACGTTGTTACTTCTGAGAACACAGCAGACTTTGAGCCGTGCCAGTGGTAATAAAAAAGAATAAACATGTCTGCTGATGCGGATGTCTGGATGCCGTCTCCTTTGAGGGAGGCGGCATTTTCAAACTGTGGATTGTGAAGAGCTTATGCAGCAGTGGCTTGTGTGGGCATGAATAATGGAGGTAATGGAATGAAAGCAGAAGAAGTTAGGATCTCCGAATGGGAAGGATATCAGAGAAAGGATTTTAAACTGGATGGCCATGAGTGTATCCTGGTCATGCCGAAAGAAGTGCATCCGGGAAAACCATGGGTATGGCGCGCAGAGTTTTTCGGAGCTTTTGATTATGCAGACAGAGCACTTCTTGAAAAAGGCTGGCATATTGCATATATGATGATCAGCGACATGTACGGATGCCCGGAATCCATAAGCCTTATGGAAATGTTTTATCAGTATATCACAGAGGAAGAAGGCCTTAATAAAAAAGCAGATCTTTTCGGCTTCAGCCGAGGCGGTCTTTATTCTGTCAATTATACGGTGAAAAATCCTGAAACGATCTCCACGCTGTATCTGGATGCGCCGGTTATGAATGTGACGAGCTGGCCGGGAGGATATGGAGCAAGTGAGCGTTATTCGAAAGAATGGGAAGAGTGTAAGGCAGTTTATCATCTCACAGATGAGAATGCTCTGGAGTTTAGGGGGAATCCTCTGGACAAAATGCCTCAGCTTCTTAAAGCGGGGATCAGGATCATGCTGGTAGCGGGTGCGGTTGACAGTGTTGTGCCTTATCAGGAAAACGGTGCCAATCTGGTCAGATATTATGAGGAAAACGGCGGCCAGATCAAAGTGATCGTAAAACCGGACTGTGACCATCATCCGCACAGTCTGGAAGATCCTGCACCGATCGTAGAGTATATTGCAGATAATTTCGAGAGAAACTGAGAAGAGATATACTTAAAAACAAGTATGCCTACCAGAAACTAATCATAAACAGCCAGAAATTAAGAATTGTACACATTGGCTGACCGGGGTACAATATAGGCAATTCAAAAAACAATTAAACGAAATGCAAAGGCGCATTTGTTGTAGAAATACAGCGAATGCGCCTGTTTTTTTACCAGAATGAACGCAGGATGCAGAGGCAGATCGCGGGATGATTTTCAGAAAGAGAGGGAATGTATTATGGCAAAGAGCGAACAGGTAATCAAAGATCTTGATAGAGTGATCGGACTGATCAACACAGATATGAAAGATATTCCGGCAGAGGAGAAAAAACAGATGGTGGCAGATACCATCGATCATTTTGACAACTATGTAAGCCCGGGCTGGCTGAAATACCGTAAATCTGTTTCTTCTGACTCTGAGCAGGGTGCAGTTCTTGAGTGGCAGGATGAAGGAGCTTATTGCTATGGACTGAACGGAGAAAAATTTATCGACTGTCTTGGCGGCTTCGGTATTTACACCTGTGGTCACAGAAATCCGGAGATTCTGAAAACCGTAAAAGCGCAGCTTGATCATCAGGCACTTCATTCTCAGGAACTTCTTGATCCGCTTCGTGGATATCTTGCAAAAGCACTTGCAGATATCACACCTGGCGACCTGCAGTACTGCTTCTTCACAAACGGCGGTGCAGAGGCCGTTGAGATGGCTCTGAAGCTTGCACGTATCGCAACCGGCGGAAGATGGTTCATTTCCACAGTAGGTGCTTTCCATGGCAAGAGCATGGGTGCAATCTCCATGGGTGGTAAAAGTACATACCGTACTCCTTATATTCCGATGGTACAGCAGGTACAGCATGTGCAGTATGGTATTGCAGATGATGTAAGAAAAGCGATCAAGAACCTTCAGGCAGTTGGAGAGAAGGTTGCCGGTGTGATCCTTGAGCCGATCCAGGGCGAGGCTGGCGTTATCGTTCCTCCGGCAGGATACCTTCAGGAGGTTCGTGAGATCTGTGATGAGACAGGTGTGGCGCTGATCTTTGATGAAATCCAGACAGGTATGGGACGTACCGGTACAATGTGGAGATGTGAGGCAGAGGGTGTTACACCGGATATCATGACATATGGTAAAGCTTTCGGCGGCGGTATCATGCCGATCACAGGTATCATCTGTAAACCGAAGATGTGGGTTCAGGATCTGATCGACAACCCATGGCTTCTTGGCTCTCCTACATTTGGCGGAAACCCGGTATGCTGTGCAGCAGCTATCGCAACTATCAAATATATGCTTGAAAATGATATCCCGGGTGTCTGCAAAAGTAAAGGTGAGATCCTGAAAGCAGGACTTCAGAGCCTTGCGGAAAAATATCCTGAGATCATCCAGGAGGTTCGTGGTACAGGTCTTATGCTTGCAGTTGAGTTCCATACATGTGAGCTTGGCTATGAGACTGCAAAGGGTCTGTTTGCAAGACGTGTCATGACAGCAGGAACACTTGTTAATGCGAAAACCATCCGTTTCGAGCCTACAGCTGTTATCTCCGAACAGGATATCAAGGATGTTATCTCCAGAATGGACGAGGCTCTTGCTGATACAAAGAAAGAACTTAATGTATAAGATAAGACAGAATTTTACAGAGAGTATTTTTTATGCGGAAAGGCATCGGCTTAGCTGGGCTGATGTCTTTTCTGAATGAATTACAAAGCATTTATATTGATGGATATGCTGCAGAGATAGACGTGAATATCTGAGTTAATGATCAATGTATTTTTTCAGAAAGGGATGATATTATAAGATGAGCTTATGCAGAATAGAAGTCATCACAAGCCTTGCAAAATTTTCCAGCCTGAAATCTGCACTTAGTAAAGCCGGTGTCAGAGGTATGACTGTTATGCAGGTGCTTGGATGTGGCGTTGAAAAAGGTACCCGTGAGTACGAGGTGGATGAAAATTACGAGATGGAGCTCCTTCCGAAGCAGCAGATCAGTGTTGTGGTAAAAAAGGAGCAGGTGGATAAGATTGTGGAAGTGATCAAGCATGAGCTTTATACTGGGCATATTGGCGATGGCAAAATTTTTATCTACGATATTGATAATGTGATCCGTGTAAGAACGGGTGATGAAGGTGTAGATGCTCTGTAAAGGGTAAGCAGAGAATCGTGATGGCAGGCGAGGGTGTCCGCAGATAAAGCGGAACTTCGCCTGTTTCTATGTTGTCTGTTTTGGGCTGCTAAACGAATGCGGATCGCGAATATCCGTCTGACTTATTGGGAGGTGACTGGGATTATGAGTGAAGATAAGAAATTAGGGCTGGGAAGTGTTGTATCTATATCAGTAGGGTTGGTCATTGCCACCAGCTGTCTGGTCTCACTGGGGCAGGGTGCAGGTACGGTTGGTGTTGTGTTTATTTTTTCCATGATTATTGCGTGTCTTTTGAATATGACTACGGTGGCTTCGCTTTCGGAGTTGAATGCCATTATGCCGAATACGACGGGTGGCCTGGCGCAGTATACGCTGGCATGTCTGGGGCCTTTTCCCACGCTGATCTCCATGGTGGGCGGTTATCTGCTCTGTAATATTTTGTCCTCTGGTGTGGAGGCTTCGATTTTTTCCTATGCGATGGCGCAGACGATCAAGCTGCCGGTTCCCAGTATTGCGTATACGCTGATCATGACCATTGTGATCATGATCGCAAATCTTCGTGGTGTGGATATGTTTGCAAAGATCCAGGATCTGGTCGCGTTTCTTCTGGTTGGTTCCATGATCATCATGGGACTGATCGGTATGCTTAAGCTGGGGACAGGGCAGGTGGTTTCGCAGCCGTATACAATGGCCACGAAGCCTTCGGAGCTGTTTTCTGCTACAGCTACGGCGTTCTGGCTATTTATCGGGGCGGAGTATGTGATCCCGGTTTCCAAGAGTGTTAAGAATGCGAAGAGGAATGTTCCTCTTGGTATGATCATAGGTCTTGCTCTGATCTGTGGTGTGCAGTCGATCATGGTGTTTGGTTTTCATAATTATACGCCATGGCAGGAGCTTATGGATTCCCCGGCTCCGCATCTGCTTTACGGAGAAAATCTTCTTGGCAGTGCAGGTAAGATCTGGATGACTTTGGTGGCTGCGCTTGCAGTTGTGAGTACGCAGAATTCTACGGTGAATGGTCTGGCGAGTATCTGCCAGGGGATGGCGAAGATGAATATGATGCCGAGGATTTTTGCGAAGACGAATAAGCACGGGGTTCCCTGGTGTGGCGTTGTATTTGTCAGTGTGACGATTTTTATTTTTGCACTGATCAGTAATGATTCTTCTTCTATTATTTCGTTCCTGATCCTGGTGGGTTCGGTGTTCTGGATGATTTCTTATGTGCTGGCGCATGTGGATGTGCTGATTCTGAGAAAGCGGATGCCGAAGGTGCCGAGGAGCTTCAGGGTTCCTGGTGGGCCGGTGTTTCCGCTTGTTGGTATTGCGGGGACGTGTTATATGATCCTGAATATTTCTTCTGATCCGGTGGAGCGGAATATGATCTGGCTGGTTGTGGTGATCACTTTTGTGGTTCTGGCGGTTTATTCTTTCTGGTGGATCAGGACTAGGATGAAGATGCCGGTGTTTAAGAGTGTGCCGATCCAGAAGGTTATGGCGATGGAGAATGAGTTGTTTTATACGATCCGGAAGAGAAAGGGGATTTGGAGATAGTGTGGTGGAAGGACGCTGCTTTTATTGGCAGCGTCTTTCTTAATAAACGGGATAAACGAAATATTTTAAAAAAATTGAATTTTATGGTTGACAAGCATAACTCCCAGTGGTATTATAACTGAGCTGTCGCAAATAATTGTTTTTGAAAAACAAACAATTAAAAAGAATTTCAGAAAAATGAAATTCATAGTTGACAAAAGACAGAAGATATGATAAAGTATCCGAGTCGCCAACAAAGCGGCAACAAAATCTTAACTCAAAAATGTTTGAAAAAACTTAAAAAAGTGCTTGACAAACAAAAAGAGATGAGATAGAATAAACGAGCTGTCTGAGAGACAGACACAACAAACCTTGATAACTAAACAGTGAAACACATACGATTCTCGAAAATTT